>CAJCCR010000367.1 GCA_903960945.1 uncultured Planctomycetaceae bacterium | reverse complement strand
TACATAAGAAACCAAAATCATGTCATCTAGAACTGCAACCCCGGAAAGTGCAATGAACCCGATGCCTGCAGAGATGGAAAATGGCATATCCCGAACCCATAATGCAAGTATGCCACCCACCCACGCAAAAGGGATACCTGTAAAAACTCGAAGGGTATCCATCACATTGCCATAGGTTGCGTAAAGAAGTGCAAATACGAGAAGTAAAGCCACGGGGACAACAAGAAAAAGTCTGTTTCTGGCACGCTGTAATTGTTCGAACTGCCCACCGTAGGCAAGGTGATACCGCCCGGGTGGCAGCGTAACATTCTGGTTGATGGTTGATTGTACTTCATCAACAAAAGAGCCAATATCTCGGCCTCGTACATTGCAGGTGAATACAATTCGCCTTTGGCCCCATTCGCGCGTAATCGTTGAAGGCCCTTCGATGATTTTGATATCTGCAATTCTGGAAAGAGGAATTCTTTCACCCGTTGCAGCGGGTAGTTGTATTGACCCCACGGATTCCGGGCTGTTTCGCCAAGAGTCGGGTAATCGAATTGCTAAGGGAAAGCGGAATTGCCCATCCACGATTTCGCCTAAAGGCTTAGAGCCAATAGATTCCACCAGATCAAGCACTGCCCTTGCAGGGATTCCATATCGGGCGATTTGATCCTGCTTCACTTTTACCTGCATGACAGGTTGGCCTGTAACCTGTTCAACATTAAGGTCTGCAACTCCGGGAATAGTCTGCATGACTTTTTGAATTTCGAGCGCCTTCTCTTTAAGCACCATGAGATCATCGCCAAATAATTTGACTGCAAGATCAGAGCGGGTGCCTGCAAGCATCTCATTGATTCGCATTTCAATGGGTTGAGAAAAGGCAAACTTCAATCCCGGGATTGATCGCAATTCCCGATCAATCAAAACGGTGAGGGCTTCCTGGGTTGTGGCTTTGCTCCATTGATTTCTAGGCTTGAGGCTGATGAAAATATCTGTGAGTTCAACGCCCATGGGGTCGGTTGCAACTTCTGCGGTTCCTGCTCTGCTCCACACATGTCTAATTTCATCGGGGAATGCTTTTAAAAGTACTTTTTCTACCATGGTGTTGGTTGCAACCGATTCTTCGAGGCTGGTGCCTGCAAGTCTTACTGTTCCCAATGCAATCGCACCTTCGGAAAGTCTTGGGATAAATTCTGCACCCAGATTTGGTGCAACCATGCCGAAGGAGAAGGCAAGCACTAAAAATGCAAAAGCAAGCACTGCGGTTTTATGCCTCATCGTTGCTTTTAAAGTGGGAACATAAATCAACTTGATTAACCTTAGAATAAAAGGTTCATGATCAGGCAATCTGCGGGGCAACATTAGGCTGGCCAATGCAGGCATCAGGGTAAGCGATAATACCATCGATCCTAGTAATGCAAAAATTACGGTGAGGGCCATGGGGCGAAACAATTTCCCCTCGATGCCTTCAAGAGTCAAAATTGGAAGGTAGACAATTAGTATGATCAATTCGCCAAACAGCGTTGGCCTGCGCACTTCAAGTGCTGCCTTGCGGATGATTTCTTCCTTGCTTTCCTTCGTGTTATTTTCGGAAAGATGCCTGACGCAGTTTTCGATCATCACCACTGAAGAATCAACCACCATGCCGAAGTCGATAGCACCAAGGGAAAGTAAACTAGCAGCAATGCCAAAGTGCAGCATGCCTGAGAAAGCAAACAACATGGAAAGAGGAATGGCCAACGCAACAATAAAGGCTGCCCGCAGGTTTCCAAGAAACATAAACAAGATTGCTATCACCAGCAAACCACCTTCAAACAGGTTGGAGCGAACCGTATCAATTACAAAGTCCACCAACTCGGTGCGATCGTAAACGGTTTCCACCTTAACATTGCCGGGCAGGCGCTCTTTGATTTTCTCTAATTGGTTTTTCATTCCCCAGGTAACTTCATGCGAGTTTTCTCCCATGGTCATGAACCCCAATCCCAACACAACTTCGCCCATGCCATCTGCGGTAACTGCGCCCCGTCTTACTTCATGGCCGATGGTAACATCCGCAATATCCTTAAGCAGAATTGGAATACCATCGTTGACAGCGAGTTGAATATTGCTGATTTGTTGAAGCGAGGTAGTGCGACCCAACCCCTGAACTAATAGCATTGAACTGCCCTGATCGATGACGCCCCCGCCTACATTCTGGTTGTTTTCGCGAATGGAAAGGGAGACTTGATCAAAGGTGAGACCGAATTTTGCTAGTCGTTGTGGATCAACCCGAACTTGGAATTGTTTTTCGAATCCGCCCCAAGAGTTAACTTCTGCAACGCCTTTTAAGGTGCGCATCTGGGGCCTGATCACCCAATCATGGATGGTACGAAGTTGGGTGATATCATCGCCTTTGCCTGTCACGATATAATGAAAGACTTCACCTAAGCCCGTAGAGACTGGGCCCATTTTCGGTTTTTCCAGCCCTGGCGGAAGCTGGACCGTTCCTAATCTTTCATTGATGATCTGCCTTGCGAAATAAATATCGGTACCATCTTCAAAAATCACCACTACTTGCGAAAGCCCGAATTTTGAGATCGAGCGCAACTGGCTGATGCGAGGTAAGCCGCCTAATTTCTGTTCGATGGGGAAGGTGATTTGCTGTTCGATTTCCTCGGGGCCAAGGGCAGGGGCTACCGTATTGATTTGAACCTGAACCGGTGTGGTATCGGGGAACGCATCAATATCTAAATGGTTGAGGGCAAGTATCCCAGATGCAATAAGCACAAAGGTGGATGCAATCACCATCCAGCGATACTTTAACGAAGTTTCAATAATCCAATTAAGCATGCGAACCCCGGTTATTTCTTGCTATGGCAGGCGCAACCTTCGCCTAAACTACCTTTGAGAAGTTCAGATAATAAAAGCCCACTGCCTTGTTTCACGACAAGTTCGCCTGGTAGAAGGCCTGCAAGGATCTCTACTTGGTTGTCATCTCGAATGCCGATGCGAACTTTGCGAACAGAAAAGAATTTAGGTGCATCAGGATTAAGAAAGTTTGCATCCCTTACAAAAACAACATTGCAACAACCTTCCCAGTGAACTGCTTCTTTGGGTACGCAGAGTGCTTGTGGTTCTTCGCGCAGAATGATTTTTCCAGTGCCAAAAGTGTTGGCCCGCATTTTTCCACCTTCATCATTTAAATTAGCACGTGCCTTTACGGTTCGAGTTTTAAGATCTGCTTGCGTACTTACCCATGAAAGATTGCACGCAATATCTTTGATGCTTTGATTTTCTTGGAATAGAACTTTCTGCCCAAGATTCAGAAAGCGGGCATCTTCACTTTTTACATCCAGTGTCATCCATTTGTGTTCGTTATCAACCACCTCGAATAATATCTTGCTGGCGTCCACAACTTCTCCTGCAACCACTTCTCTCGAAACGATGATGCCATCAATCGGTGACACCAAGGGTAGAAGATTTCGAGTGGTTTTTGTAGGGTCAAGCTTGACTGCTATATTTTCTGGAATCCCAAGAAAGTGCAGCTTGCTTTCGAGCATTTCCGTCGTGATTCCTTGCATGTTGATGTTATCCATGGGTAGCCCTAGGTTAACCAACGTTTGCCTTGCTGCATTTAATTTGATCGTTGATTCACGCAAGGATGATTCCGCTTCTTCCAAGGTGGCGAAAGGAGTTGCCTGCCCAGCAGCACGAAGTCTTCCGAGAGTAAGGGTGCGCAATTGACTCAGCGCAACCATTTGCAGCAAATCAGATTTTGCCTTGCCTACTTCCATGGAGTCTACAAGTGCCAGTATCTCGCCGGCTTTAACTTTCTCGCCCAAATGCTTCATCACTTTCCATACGGTTCCCGAAGATCGTGCTGCTAGATGTGCGAGCTTGGTTTGGTCAAAAATAATTTCCGCAGGCGCAGACATGAATTCTATCATTGGTGCTGTCCAAGCTGCTTCTACTGAAATTCCTGCTTTTTCAATTTCTTCCAAGCTTGCGAATTGAATGCGCCTTTGATGCGATTTGCAGATGGGGTTGTTTGCGCTTCGCTCTTGAGATTTCAGCCCAAGCTCTGCCCGTTGTGTGATTTTTTCTAAATCTTTAACTGGGACTGAAGCAGTTTCTGGGTGGCATAGCGGGCATTCTGCCACACCATGCTTGGCGCACCACCCAAATTCTTTTGCCTTGGGAACAAGCTTTGGGTCGCATTCAATGCAAACCGATTCCGGTACATGATGAAGATCACACCAATCTTCTTTTTCAGAAGTTTGGCTCCATAAAGCTGAAAACTTTGAAACTTTCCAGCCGACCCGGTACCCACCATAAGCAAGCGTGCCCAGCGAAAGCAGTACCAAAACAAGAACGGCCTTTTCTATGAATGGGTGCCTTGGTGCAGTTGACTCGTTTTTATTGTGATCCACTGGTTCAGGCATGGGTGATTCCTTGGATAAGGTTTAATTGTAATAGGTTGTAGCTTAGAAAAAGCTACCTTCACCCCTAAAGGGTAATGGCAGTCAGTTTAAATATATTAAAGATGGGTTAAATCAGAATAGATTGGAGGCGTAGGTACAGAGGAACCGGCGGTAGGCTGTGGTTTGAAATAAGATAGGATTCTTTTTGTGCCACTAGAATTTGAGGGATGGGATTGAATTCATGAAATTCAAGTTGGTTGACTGTCTCGTGATTTACGAGCTTTTTAGGCCCAGCATAATCTGAAACCACAATGGCTTGATCGAATGGGCAGGAATGTGAGGATTGGTTTTTCTCAGATCGGCACGGGGGAACATCTTTTCCTTCATGGCATGGGCATGATTCTTCTTCCGCGCAAAACAATTCGCCCTGTTGCGAGGAAGCGTTGCTAATGCAGGGCAATATGCTGCAAAGGCATAAGTTAGCAGGCGCCAACTGTGCCAAGCTTACTAAAAACAGAACTATTGGAATCCATTGATTCAAAAAAATCTCCTTGATTCAACCTTATACATTGGTTGTAAATGATTGAGCAGTTTTAGTCAATTAGACTAAGGTAATACCTTTGTTTTCTAACAGATATTTAACTTGTTAGTGTATTATTGAAATAGCGGGTGTAGATGTGTCAAAATCACAAAGAATGGCATGATTTGAAGGTAAATGTGTCACAAGCTGAAGAATACAAGCCCCATTTAACCAATAAACGCAGCATGGTTGGCTTGCTGTCCATGATTGTTTTGGTTGGTATGGGCGAACATATGGCAGAGCGGTTTCTTCCGCTTTACCTTCAAGAGCTTACCCAGGCCTCTACTGCAATTCTGGCAATCGGGTTACTTGCAGCGATGGATGATCTTCTTTCTGCACTGTATTCCTTCCCCGGTGGTTATTTAAGCGATCGCCTTGGCACCAAGCGTGCGCTGTTATTTTTCAACATGCTTTCCATACTCGGGTATCTCTGTGTTATTTTTATTCCAACATGGTGGGCGGTGTTGGTGGGAGCTATGTTTTTTATTTCTTGGTCTGCGATTTCACTTCCTGCAACCATGGAGCTACTTTCGAAAATCGTTCCGAAGAACAGGCGAACTCTGGGCGTTTCACTTTTGGCATTGGTTAGGCGGGTGCCAAAGATCCTTGGCCCGATTGTTGGTGGCGCCTGTATAGCTACCTTGGGCGTGGAAGCTGGCGTGAGAGTTGCATTTATAGTTGCTTTGGTTCTTGCGTTGCTTGCATCCATCTTGCAGCAGGTGATGATTACTGATGATTCCAAGCATCAAAAAATAGCAGAACCAAGTCCGATCAAGCTTTGGCATGAAATGCCTTTCACGCTCAGAAATCTACTTCTTTCAGATATACTCATCCGCTTCTGCGAAAGAATTCCAGATGCCTTTGTTGTAATCTGGGCCACGCGGTTCATTGCCCAACCAGTTTCAGAATTAACCTTTGGTTTTCTTTCTGCAATTGAATCCATCACTGCAGTGATCATTTATTTTCCCGTGGCTTATTTTGCAGATCGCTTTGGTAAGAAGCGCTTTGTTCTGATCACCTTTTTGTTTTTTACCAGTTTCCCTCTTGTGCTTTTATATTCGCATTCGTTTGATCTTTTATTGGTTGCCTTCGTAGTTCGTGGGTTGAAAGAATTTGGCGAACCCTCGCGCAAAGCCTTGATCATGGATCTAGCGCCTGAAGGGCGTAAGGCAGCTATGTTTGGTTTGTATTATCTCATCCGCGATGTGTTAGTTGCTTTTGCTGCCTTTGGTGGCGCACTCTTATGGCAACATTCCCCCGAACTAAACCTCAAGGTTGCATTTGTGTTCGGCATACTTGGTAGTATTTGGTTTGCCCGCTATGGTAGCAATGAATCAATCGAAGTTGAAAAAGCGATTTAAGGGTCTCTTTTAATCGCAGTAATTCTTGAATGGAATTACACGAAAACAAGCGGAAGCAGAAGAATTAGCCACGGACGAACACGGAAAAACAAGGAAACAAACAGAAGCAGAAGATTAGCCACGGAATGACATGGAAAAACACGGAAGGAAGAACAATCAGAAGTAGAAGCCACGGAAGGAAGACATATCTTTCAGAGCCGGATGCGTGAGCGACGGTTTGTTTTCTGGCCGTTAAGTTCAGAGACCGGGAAATCCTTGCGGTATGCATTTGCCCTGAAGGGGCAAAATAAGATAGCCCAGGGCAAAGCCCTGGGAAAATGGCCCAATAAAATCCCCAGCCCTGAAAGGGCGAAAGAGTTCGGTAGCTGATTATCGCGCCCTTTCAGGGCTTATTTGATGGAGGGAATGGTTACCCGGGGTTGCGCTCCGCTTTACCCCGGGCTATCTCATTTTACCCCTTCGGGGCTTAAGAGCCCAAAGCGTAAGAAATTGTGGGCTTGGAATTATCTATTCCAATTAGCTCACAAAGACGCCGCCGGTGTTGGTAGGTTCAGCGCTGTAGAACGAAAACAGCAGATCCAAAGCCGGGAAGCTGAAGACATTAACTTGCGGGCCACCGCCTGGGCCAGCGCCTGTGACGATGTCTGCAATGCCATCGCTATTGCCATCGTTGATTCCAACACGAACGCCGCCTGTGAAATCTTCTGCGTAGGCCATGAACTGGGCAAGTAATGCGCCTGTGTATGGATCCCATACTGCGACTATGGGAGCGCCGGTGGGGCCAGCACCGGTGACAACTTCGATATTGCCATCGTTGCCGATATCGCCTGCTGCAACGAATACACCCCCGGTGAAGGATACTGGGTAGGCATACCATTGGCTTATGATTTCATTGGTAGCGCCATCAAATACTTTCACATGGGGGGCACCGCCTAAGCCTGCGCCGGTAACTAGGTCGAGGATGCCATCGTTGTTGAAGTCGACTGATGCAACGCTAACGCCGCCGGTAAAATCTTCTGCGTAGGCGTAGAAGGATCGAAGAACATTTAGGTTACTGCCATCGAAGATGCGGACTTCTGGGCCGCCGCTTGGGCCTGCGCCTGCGATGATATCTAAAATTCCATCACCGTTTGTATCTTGTACTGCGATGAACACACCACCGGTGAAGGAAGGGTCAAAAGCGAAGAATGCTTCCATGACTTCGCCGGTTTGGGAATTAAGGATAGCGATAGCTGGGCCGCCGCCGAAGCCTGCCGCTGCGAAGATATCTGCAACGCCATCGTTGTTGAAGTCGCCCGAGACAACTTTGATAGGACCTTTGAATCCGGGGAAAGGAACAGCGGTTCCTATGGGTTGGCCGGTGACAGGGTCATAAAGGGTGACTGTGCTGAATCCTCCAGAAGAAGATGCTGGCGTTCCTGTAACTAACGGGCCCATAGATGTTGGCGTTGGCGTTGGCGTAGGTGTAGGCGTTGGTGTAGGCGTTGGTGTAGGCGTTGGTGTTGGTGCTTCGTATGCGCCGATGCTAGGTGCGGTTGAAGAGCGGGTAACGCCACGCTGATCTAATCCGTTTACAGGTGTAGCATTGCTAATAGTTGCATTGCCAGCACCAATGGCTACGCTGCCAGGTAGCAGTGCCATGGTAAAGGTGGGGCCGCCGTTATCTTGTAGGGGGCCAAGGTTGAGTAGGGCACTGGTAACAGTAATAGCCCAAGAGCTAGTATTAGTATTAGGATCATTATTAGTATCTAAGGTTACAATGTTATTCGCGTTAGTTGAAATGCCAATAAGAACTACAGTACCGGTACCAGCGTAATCATCTATGGGCATGGATGCGCCATCAGTACTATTGGCGATGATGGTGTTGGCAATGTTGAGAGTGCCGGCGTTGTAGATACCGCCGCCCGCAGTATTGCCAGAGAGGGTGGAATTGGTAATGGTGAGGCTGCCGTTGTTCCAGATGCCGCCGCCGCCGTTGGTTGCAGAATTGCCGGAGATTGTGGAATTGTTAACGGTAATAGTGCCACCGCCACCGAAAGAGTTGCCGATGCCGCCGCCAGAAAAGCCTGCAGTATTGCCAGAGATTGTGGAATTGGAAACGGATAGGATCCCGTTGTAGTTGAAGATTCCGCCACCGCTACCGCTACCGGTACCGCCGATGCCGTTGTTTGCGGTATTGCCAGAGATTGTGGAATTGTTAACGGTGAGGATGCCAGAGTTAAAGAAGCCCCCACCATAAGCAGAGCCAATTTTACTTGGCCCGCCCATGCCAGAAGTATTTGCCCCGGAAACAGTCACGCCAGAGATGGAAAGGTTGCCCCCGGTAGCGATCCTGAAAATACTAAAGTTGCCTTTGTTAGCGTCAATATTAAGCAAGGAAGCGCCAAGGCCGGTGATGGTTACAGTACCTCTAGGGGCCCCGTTGATCAAGGCGTTGGCATCTAAAATGGTAGGTAATGCGCTAGCAAGCGTAATGGTATACGAGTTGGCCCCAGTTAAGCTAAAGCTAATTTGATCATTACCGGGTGTGG
>CAJCCR010000366.1 GCA_903960945.1 uncultured Planctomycetaceae bacterium | reverse complement strand
GCTGCAAGAAATGCATGCCCTCTGCTTGGCTGAATCCATCTTTGGCGAATCACGCAATCTTTCTAACTTTGCTGTTATCGATATCACCCATGATTTTGGCCTAGGCGTTGTTTTAAATGGTCAGCAACTTCAAGGGCATATGGGCCTTGCGGGAAATCTCGGAAAGCTTCCCATCGACAAAAATGGCGCAACCCTCGATGTTGTTGCTACGGACGATTTCTTTTGTAAGACCATAGCTAGGCTCGCTGATTCCAAGATTGATATTCAGGGTGCGATCAATCTTTTTCGTGGGGGCGCAGTGGATGCCATGAATGAGATCAATCTTATGATTGATCATATTTCCACGGGTGTCGCTACGGTTGTTAATCTCTTCAACCCAGAGCGTATTTTCATTATTGGTAAATTACTTGATGCGCACCCGGATCTCTTTGTTAATCTCCTCGAAGCCACGCGTAGAAAATCTATCAAGGCCTCCTTCATCGGTTGCACGATCACTAGATCGAAGGCAAACAGTCGCCTAGGTGCGGTATCTGCCGTAATAGGGAAATTGACCACAGGCAAAAAATTCTCCCTGAAATAGTCGCTGGGGATTGCAGAGCGTTTAAACCGGGCCACTTTTGGCATTAAATTGGTCTAAATGTGTTAATTCATATAATCGTCAAAAGGGATCGCTCTTTCAGAAAATTGTGGTAAAATTAAAACATACCTTGAAATAGTTTAGTTATAAGCCAAGTAGAGTAATATCGCATTAATTAGTAATAAAGGGGTTAATTTCATGGCTTTAAAAAGGCTCAGAAAAGAAAGCAAGTCTGGCTTTACCCTGATTGAACTTTTGGTGGTGATAGCAATTATTGCGATTCTTATCGGTTTGCTTTTGCCCGCAGTACAGAAAGTACGCGAAGCTGCATCTCGTTTGCAGTGTTCCAACAATCTTAAGCAGCTTGGGTTGGCCTTTTTCAATTACGAAAATACTTATCAAGCACTGCCACCTGCCTATTTCATGGCGTTTCCACCCGCAGCGAATCTTGCCTATGGCTGGGCGCCGCTTATGCTTCCTTATCTCGAACAGGAAAACCTTTACAAACAGTACAATTTTAATCAAATGTTTAACACCGCTTCGAACATTGCGGTGCTACAGACCCAATTGAAGGTGATGCAGTGCCCTTCGACTCCAACTCCTAGCCGTTCTGAAACCATAAGCCTGCCGGCAGGTGCCGTCCCTGGTTATCCTGCTGCAACTTTCACAACCGCAGCGGGGGATTATTCTGTAATTTCCGGGGTAACTTCGGTTGGGTGGGATTCGGTTGTTGGCGCGCCATCGGGTGGTGACCGCGAAGGCATGCTTGCATCCCCGCCTTTTACATCCTCGAGAATCTCCGCTGTTTCTGATGGTGTATCCAACACGCTTTTGTTGGTGGAGCTAGCAGGAAGGCCAGAAGCTTGGCAAGCAAATATTCGTGTTGCAACCAATGGTTTTCCTGTTGTTCCCAACAGTGGAAACGCAAACACCGTTGGTGCGGGGTGGGGCAATCCTTACAACGGTGAAAACTGGATCAATGGTTCGCTGTATGATGGCAGAGGCATTCAGGGCCCTTGCATGATTAACTGCACCAATGTTACCGGTAGGGGTATTTATGGCTTTCATACTAACGGTGCAACCGTGGTGATGGGGGATGGTTCAGTTCGATTTCTTAACACCAGTATGAATCCGAAAAATTTTGTTTACATGATTACTGCTAAAAAAGGCGAGATCATTTCCGAATAATCCCTTTATTTTATGCGTCACGGAAACCAGCTTCATGATGTTGTTTTATCGCTCAGTGATGATTCTTTTAATGATTTTCTTTGTGGTAGGCTGTGGTTCTCAGAAGCGGGTTCCCACCTTCCCGGTTACAGGCAAGGTTTTGGTCAATGGTAAACCTGCTGCTGATCTTTTCGTCTATTTTCATCCTACCCCCAAAAAGGATGATCAATCTTTCATTCCCTACGCTCAAACCGATGAGAATGGTGATTTTAAATTCAACACCTTTAAAAACGGGGATGGCGTTCCTGCGGGTGACTTTTTGGTCGCCTTTGAATGGCGGGAAAAATCCGGGACATTCAAAAATCAATTTCAAGGCCCTGACAGGCTTAAGGGCAGATTCTCCAAACCTGAATCCTCTTCTTTCAAAGTCTCCATCACCAATCAACCCACCACGCTTGAACCCTTCGAATTAAAGATAAAGTAAGTAGGAATTTTTAGTCTCATCTTTTTTCTTTCGCCCCATGCCTACTTTGCTATAACAGTACTTTCCATCCAGTAACTTTACTAAAGAGAAACCCCATGAATCGTGCAGCTTTTCTTATGCTTCTTTTTGCAGTGTTTCCTCTTATTGCAGCAGATAAGGATTGGGAACCTTCGAAGGTTGTTGCAATCAAGGGCAAGCAGGTCGAAGATCTGACCATCAAGGAAAGAACCTATGAAATTTTTGAACATGATGTGAAACCAGAATGGGGTTACAAAGCCCCGCAGCAGGATAACTTTGTTGTCATCCATCCAAAAAAAGATCGTAAGAATGCACCCCTCTATGTTATTCTGCATTCTGCAGGGCACGATGTTATTTCTTGTGTGAAATGCACCCGCACGGTGGGGAATCATGATATTTATCACACTCCGGATGACTTTTATGCGCTGTATGTGGATTGCAGGCGTAATCAAGGTGATTGGTGGTGGGGCGGTATGCATATCAACGATGCAAACCTTACCAAGAAGAATTCAGGCGGCTCGCCCACCTCTGCAGAAAAACGGGTCATGGACACGGTGCAGTGGGTGATCAAAAAATATGAAATTGATCCTAACCGGGTTTACCTTGGAGGTAACTCTATGGGGGGTAGTGGCACTCTGGGCATTGGTATGCGCAATGGCGATGTTTTTGCAGCTATCAAGGCGAATGTGCCCGCTGGTATCGAGCATGTATCTCAGCGGATGTTTTTCCCACCTTTGTCGGTTCCCGAGAATGTGAAGTTTTCCGATCCACCCATTGTGATTGATTATTCTGGCCAGAATGATTCTTGGTCGGTTGGTCATGAACGGTTTGCCAAGGCGATGAATGATCGCAAATACGCTCTCTATTTTTATTGGGGCCCGTTTGGCCATGCGAACAATCACGCCAACATTGAGAAGGTGAACGATCTTGTAAACTCCTTTGATTGGTTGAGCGTAAAAAAGAATGAGGCGTATCCGGTGTTTGCTAATGGTGACAATAATAGCAAGATGCCTTGGCCAGATGTGAAAAGCGAAAAGCCCGCGGTTTCTGGTCAGATCAATGCTTTTTATCGTTGGAAAAACATTAGTGATACCAAGGATAAACTTGAGATGTCGCTCTTTCTGGTAAGTGCGAAAGAGTTGAAGACTAGCTTCAAAATTCCTGAAGTATCGACTGCGGATGTTTCGGTACGCAGGTTGCAGAACCTAAATTTTAAGCCCGGCGAATCGTTCAAATGGGCTTTTGGGGAAACCAAAGGCGAGGGAAAAGCAGATGCCGAGGGTGTGATCACCATCCCCGCAGTCAAAGTCGCTGGGCAAGCCACAACCTTGACCATAAGCAAATAGTATCAGGTTCTTTCAAAGCATTGATTGGATGAGGTCAAGATACTTTGGGCTTGATGAAATCGAGTTGTGAGAGGTGCCCGGTATTATTTGAAGGTTTGCAATTCCGGGTGCAAATGCATCATGAAGCTTCTTGGTGTTAGGTGCGGGAATAATGTTATCAAATTCCGCCATGATCAAAAGGGTCGGGATTTTTATATCAGGTGCATACCGCCAAGATTCATACTTATCAAGAAGCAACCACTTGACTGGAAAGAATCGGATTTGGGAAGCTGCGATTTCCAAGATACTGTCATAGGGCGTGATCATTATCAAAGAAGATGCAGGCTTTTGAGCAGCAACCGCAATTGCCAATCCAGATCCTAGGCTGCGGCCTATCACCATAACTTTTGCATGCTTCTTGTAAATATAATCAAACAAGGCAAGTGCATCATTGCGCAGAAGTTCTTCTGTGGGTTTTCCTGTGCTGCCGCCATAACTCCGATAGTGCATCAGGTAGATTGCATGGTTGGGAAACTTAGCCGAGAAGGATGGAAGATTCATCGACACATCTTCGGCATTGCCTCCAAAATAGAGGATGGCATCAGGGCCTTCATTTTCTTTAAGGGTGATG
>CAJCCR010000365.1 GCA_903960945.1 uncultured Planctomycetaceae bacterium | reverse complement strand
TCAATGGCACTACCATGGCTCGAATCCCGTAATGTCTGGGGGGATGAACGCCCTTCTGGTTCCAAAGCCAGTGAAGCCCCGGTTCGGCTCTGTGTAACCTTCTCCGGAAACGGTTTTCATTCCAAGGAATGGTGGGCCAAAGGCGAAGGCGACAAGATGGAACTGGGGCGCGTGCTTCAGCCGTTGGCCGAATTTCGCTCGAAATTGCTGTTCGTTCGCGGCCTTTATCACGAGGAGGCACGTAAGGGCAACATTCACAGTTCGCAAACTGGCAACATGCTCTCCGGCGCACCGATCGCGAGCGGCGGCGAAATCCGCTCCGGCACCAGCTTCGATCAGGTGCTGGCTCAATCCTATGGCAAGAGCAACAAGGTGCCTAGCCTCGTGCTTGCCTGCGAGCAGTCGAACCCCTCGGTTCACAAGAACTACAGTATGCTCTACAGTTCGCACATCTCGTGGAGCTCGCCGACTACCCCGACTCCGCTCGAACTTTATCCATCCCTGGCTTTCGATCGTTTGTTTAAAGATGAATCATCTCCCGAAGACAAAAGCGTCCTCGATGCGGTGCTCACGGATGCCAAAGATCTGCGTGGCAAAGTTAGTGTCAACGATCAGCGAAAGTTGGATGAGTATCTCGACAGCGTGCGCGATGTAGAGAAGCGAATCACTGATGCGGGTAAAAGCGGCCAGTTGCAGGGTTGGCGGCCTACGCTCGAGAAGCCGAACATAAAGCGCCCCGCTGATGGAATGCCGCAAGATATTGCAGAGCACATGAAGTTGATGATCGATATTCTGGTGCTTGGCTTCCAAACGGACACCACGCGCATCACCACGCTGAAACTTAATAACGATCATAGTGCCCTGAGATTTCCGAACCTGCCGAGCGTCCAGCAGAAGGGGCACGGAATCGACTACATGATCCACCATCTGCTGTCGCACAGTGATGGAGAAGACTGGTTGAAGGTAAACCAGTTCTTCATGGAGCAGATCGCCTACCTTGCCCGAAAGCTTGACTCGATCAAGGAAGGTTCGCGCACCTTGCTGGATAACACGATGCTGATGCATTGTTCAAGCATGATGGCGGGCGCTCTCCACAATAACGACCAGCTTCCAGTAATCATCCTTGGCGGGGCCGGTGGTCGCATTAAGGGTGGCCGTGCTCTCGACTACACAGGCAAACCCAACCGCCAACTCTCCCGATTGTTTCTCTCGATGATGGACAAGATGGAGGTGCGTCCGAAGTCCTTTGGCGATGGTAAACAACAGCTCGAAGAGGTCTAATGCTAGGAGAGCCAAGGATTTCGTTGCCGTTGCATCCGGTGCCGAGCGAAAATATAAGAAATCACTTAGGCGGAAGGGTGATTTATGTAGAGTTAGTGTTGTTTCGAAAATTTGTATAAGCATTCCACTAAGCAATGATCAGAATCCTTGCACTTTAGATTAAGCGCAAGGAATGATGCTTTGTTATTTATTTTATCCAAGTTACTTCTTAGGTTCAAGCAAGCCTTGAATTTGGGATGCCAGATCTTTCAGGTGCGCCTGGGTTGCAGGGTCTTTGGTTTTAGGAGCATTAGCTGCAATTTCCTTTGTTAGTCGTTCAAGGGAAATGCGGGCAACCGAACGAAGCTCGCTGGTTTTTGTACCAGAACTTCTGCTGCGGGAAGGTGGCCCGATGGGAGGAAGTTGTGGAGATGCTTCCGGAGTGGGGTTGAATTCTTCGTTTAAGATATCGATATAAGCGCGTTGTAACTGCCTGCGAAGGGGTTCAACTTTCGGTTCGGGCAACTTCAATTCGGAAAACAATCCGTTTTGAAGTTCGTTTACCAATTCGGTTGCAGTGAAGGCTTTATCACCCAATTGCAGTTCAGCATCAAAGAGCCTGCCCATGACAGATGAAGAAAGCAAAGTATTGAGCAAAGCCTTTTGCTGGGTGGCAATATCGTTGGCTGTAGCAGAGAATTTGAAAAGGTTGATCAATGCGGGGTTAATAAGTTTGGGAGGAGTGATGAAAGCGTTTTCAAGTAGGAAGTTAAGTGCAGCGCGCTGTTTTTCTTCGGTCACGCGGGTGAAAGTTTCGCTGCCTCTTCCAGCTAAGTTTCGGCTTTCTAGCACGCCGCCAATTTGCTTGGCCACGGCATTGAGCCAACGAGAGCGAGTGCCAATAATATCTTTGTAAGCATCTTCGAGAAGTGAGAAATCTTCACCTTTAGTCGTAGTTGCAGATACGAGATAATCCAAGACACGGTCGATGTTTTTGAAGCCCAATTGGGTGGCAAGGAGAGGATCATTCCCGATGTTTTCCGTGAGAACGGAAGGGTCTACGGTGCTAGGGCCATCTTCCCCACCGAAGCGGAGAAAAGGTTCAGCAATCTGCCTGGCAGCCCAAGTATCTAAAGTGGTTTTTTCTTCATCAGGGGTTTTCGCATTCGGGATAGCTTTGTAGCCCCATTCGATGGCAAAGAAATCATAGGGTGCGAGTTTTGGGATCAGATCTTTCGCTGGGATTTTGTCTTCGGGTTGAGCAACATAATTGAACCTTCCGTATGACATAATGGAAGCAACGCTACCATATTGCGCAACGAATTTGGGATCGCGAAGTTGTTGGATCGAATAAGCTTGGCTGGCACGATGATTATGCCTAAGGCCAAGGGTATGCCCGACTTCATGAGCGCAGACATAGCGGATCAGTTCACTGGTAAGTTCATCAGGAAGTGGGATCTTTTTCGCACGGTTATCCTGCGCAGAGCATTGGATGAAATACCACATCTGAGAAAGTTTGACGATATCGTGCCAGAAAATGATATGCGAGGAAATGATTTCGCCACTTCGCGGATCATGAACATGAGGCCCCATGGCGTTGGCAATGGGTTCAGCAACCCACCGGATGACTGAATATCGAGCATCTTCCGGATCAAAGTTTGGATCTTCAGCTTTGGTGGGTGAATCTTTGCAAATGATGGCATTTTTAAAGCCTGCTTTTTCAAAAGCGGGGGCCCAATCTTCAATACCCTTCTTCATAGCTGGGCGCCATTTCTCTGGGATCTCTTTTGAAAGATAATAAATGATAGGCTTGACGACTTCGCTAACCTCAGCAGCAGGATCTTTTTTTTCTAGGCGGTATCGTGCGATATAATCCTTGGCATGAGACCAGCCATTGGGGTGTGCGTAATCGACAAACGATTCGGTGAAGTAGCCAACGCGAGGGTCGAAATATCTGCCCGTCATGGGCTTTTCAGGTAGTTGAACAAAGCTGTGGTGAACAACAGCAGTTGCGCTTCGGGCGCCCCGGAAAGTTACTGTAACTATTACTTCCACATTGGTTGGAAAAGCTTTGATTTCGGAAAGATAAGAGCGTGCAGCATCATGAGTAGCGCCTGGGAAACCAGCGGCTGCAGTAATCGGGAGATCGGTAATACCGTTGATGAAAACATCGCCTACGCTGATTACCGCAGAGCGATCTTTGCCTTCGCATTCAACATTAAAGACAGCGATGATGGAATCGGTGGAACTGGCTTCGATTGCGGATTGGATAGCTTTGCCATCGGCTCGTTTTGCGAACCCGTCTTTCCAAAGATAGATTTTGTTGCCTCTGCGTTCAAAGCGAATGATTTCTTTTCCCAAAGCAGCGCCGCCCCAGCTAGAGCCACCCGGCCCCTTGGCGACTTCAGCACGCCAGAGAAAAATCTTCCCGAGCATTTCCTTGGGGATCTCAAAGAAAACTTTTTCTTCGTTTCGGTGAACAGCGAAAACCCCCGCTTGCGTAACAAAATTCTTGGTGATTACATCATCGTATTTTTTTAGTTCTGCCGCGGGTGAGGCGGTGGTAGCAGGTGGTGCGACCTTTGTACCAATAACTGTGTCTTTGCTTTTGGGTGATTCACTGGGTTTAGGCAGGGGGCTTTGGGAGAATGCAAAAGAAGAAAGTGTTAAAGCTGTTCCCAACAATAAGATTCTAATCATATGGTTTGCCATGAGATCACCTCAATTAACTCGAAAACAAAGGGAACAATCAAGTTACTATAAATTAGAAAAGACACAAAAAATATAAAAACGAAAGCTGAAAGGATTTGAAAAACTTTAACGATGATAGGGAATGTAAGGAGTAAAGCGTTGGATTTTGATGCCTTAAGAAATTGTCTAGAAATAAAAAGAATCCCGCAAGGATCGCCCATCCCGCGGGGGTCTGGTGATTCGGCAGCAGTAATTACTGGCTGATGGATACGCCTCTTACATCATTTTTGTCACCCGAGAAAAAGTCCATCAGCAGTTCCAACCGGAACCCAACAAAGACTTCAACGCGAGGGCCAGCACCAGCGAGAATGTCGAGAACATTGTCGCCGTTGGCGTCTGCAAGGGCAACCCGAACGCCACCATTAAAGATGACATCGATTACTTCGCCGTTATCCTTGGTGAAGTCTGTGAATGCCATGGTTTGGCCATCGAGGTTGAGGGTTTCGTAATCCCAGATTTTGATATGAGGGCCACCGCCAGTGATGATCTCGTATTTTTCATCGGAGAGGTAATCGCTAACTGCTACAAAAGTTCACTAAGTCCGCTAGTTCGTTAATGACTAACAGCGCTTATTACTTTATATTTTACATTGATAATTTTAAGATCAATGATCAAGGAGTTGCAATGATTTTGTTTTTACCCAAATTGTTTGATGAACTTCGTTGTGTGCAACTCAATCAAATTGCATTGAGCTATAGCGCTAAGCAAGCATTAAATTTTGAGGGTAATGATCCGCATTATGGGAACTCCTTTGGTTTGGCGCGGATCCCGGAATATGAAAAGGTGCTTCTTGCCCTTACTCCTTTGATCAAGCAAAAAACCGGTTGGGATAATATCGTTCCCGAAAATTCTTACACCCGCATTTACTTTAATGGCTCTGATCTTAAAAAGCATAAGGATAGGCCGGGCCTTGATATCACCCTCAGCGTTTGTACTTTTTCTGACATTAACAAACCCTGGCCTCTTTGTGTTGAAGATGAAAATGGTAAGGTGCATGCAATTGAAATCAACCCAGGCGATGGGGCCCTAATCTTGGGTACCAAATATACCCACTGGCGTGACCAATTAGTTATTGATGATTCACAGAAAGTAATTCAGTCCTTCTATCATTGGAAGTTTGCCTGATAAAATAGTACCTATGGTATTACCCGTTTCCGACTTACAATCAATCAGATTTCTGCCCAAGGGTCGCAAATAGCCTATTTTTAACGGTGTGTTGCATATGTTGCCGTTAAAATTGGGATAATCCGCATTTCATCTTAAGTCAGTAATCAAATTACGCCGATTTTATTAAAGATTGTAGAAGCATTCCGGAATTCCGTTTTAGGGTACTTAGCGCAATGAAGATTCAAACTCATGCAATAAAAAGTTTGTACCTTGCTTCGATTTTGGGATTGCCTGGGTGCGTACTTTTTCCGCAAGTGGATGATAATTTGACCCCCGTTGTTGTTCCGGTTGAAAGAAATGAGCTTTCCACAGTTGTAAAAAACACCACTCCAAAAGAATTAACTGAAAGCAAAGTCGAAAATCAGATTGATGAAGGACCGGGAAAGCTTCCAGCGTTTTCTACCTTAAAAAACCTGACCGCAGATGATTTGGTTCGGGAAGTTTTAGGCCGAAATCCTACATTAACCGCAATGATTGCGGCATCTGAAGCTGCATGGTCCAAGTATCCTCAAGCGATATCTTTGGATGACCCAAATGTTGGGGGATGGTTTGCACCTGGAACCATAGGCTCGAATCAGGTTAATTTTGCACTGCGAGTGGAGTTCGCGCAGAAATTACCAGGCCGCGGGAAACTGAAACTTCGAGGCGATAAGGCCCAAGCTGAGGCTAGTGCAACGGAAAAAGATATTGAAGATGTAAGGCTTCAACTAACCGAAGATGCTAAGAACGCTTTCTTTGATTTTCATTTGGTGGATAGGGCTATCGAAGTAAACGAAGGCTCCTTGAAGTTATTGGGTGAATTCAAGCAAAATGCTGAAACGCGATATAGGAATGGGCAAGTGCCTCAGCAGGATGTGCTTCAGGCCGATGTTGAAATTGGTTTGCAAAAGGAGCGATCTATAACGCTGAATCGTATGCGCAAAGTGACTCAAGCAAGGATTAATACCTTGCTGCACTTGGAGCCTGATTTAAGTTTACCACCTTCTTCTCGGGATATCCCATTGGAAATTGAAAACCGAAATGGTGAACAATTGCGTGAAGAGGCCAGGGCTAATCGGCCAGATTTGCGTTCGTTGGAAGATAAAATTCGGGCAGATGATGCTGCAGTTCAGCTAGCAAGGCGTGAGTTTTCGCCTGATTACGAGGCCCTTGCTGCTTACGATAGTTTTTGGCAGGGTATGGACAAGCAGATGCAATATCAGCTTGGTTTAAGGATGAATCTGCCTTCGCAAAGAAGTAGAAGATATGCAGCATTGGCAGAGGCGCAATCGAAGTTGGCCCAAAGAAAAGCTGAGCACAAAAAGCTTGAGGACCAAATCAATTTTCAAGTGCAGGAAGCTTTTGAACAATTAAAAGAAAGCACCCAGATCATGGAGTTGTTTAAAAAAACAACCCTTCCTGCTACAGAGGCAAATGTGCGTGAGGCACAAACTTCTTACATCTCCGGGAAAATTCCTTTTTTGACCTTGGTTGCAGCTCAAAAAGAAATGTACCTTGCTCGAGATCGTTTTTATCAAGTACAAGCGGAAGCATTCCGTAGGAAAGCAACTCTCGATCGGGTTACCGCAAATGTACCGACCGCTGAGGTTGCAAAAACGATTAAATAGGATTTTTTGCTTTTTGTTCCTGCAGCTTTAGCCATCTTGCTTTTCGAATCCAGAAGAACCTTACTGGCAAAAACAAATCCACAACTTCATCTGAAATTAGTAGGCCCCCTAGAACGGGTAATGCCATGGGTGCTAAAATTTCCGAGCCTACACCTTGCGAGAAAACCATGGGGAAAATCGCAAGGATTGCAACGCCTTCGGTTAGTAATTTAGGGCGAAGTCTGTGAACTGCGCCTTCGAGTACAGCTTCTCGAAGTTCATCAATAGATTTGATGTTTTCAAGGCCGCCTCGCTTTTCTATCGCTTCGCGGAGATACACCATCATGATGATTCCGGTTTCTGCAGCCATGCCAAAGCATGCAATAAATCCAACCCAAACAGCAACGCTGAAATCAAAAGGCGGAGAATCCCATCCGTTTTGAATTTTAGGGAAGAAGAATAGAAAGAATGCGCCGCCTGCTAGGGCTTCGGGCAGTGTGAGCATGATTAGTGAAGCATCTGCAATATCTTTGTAAGTGAAGTAGAGGATGAGGAATATTAGTAGGATTACTGCAGGGAAAGCAATTAATAGTGTTTTTGCAGCCCGTAATTGGTGTTCAAATTCGCCACTCCATTCAAGATGATATCCTTCTGGTAAATTTATATTGTGTTCGACCACTCTTCTGGCTTCTTCGATAAAGCCAACCATATCCCGCCCTCGCACATTTAATGTAACCGCGTTCATCATTTGCCCGTTTTCACTTTTGATCATGGCGGGCCCTTCAGTGACCCTGATATCAGCAAATGCAGAAAGTGGAATTACGCGAAGTCCACCTCCCAGATGAGCGACGCCGGCCTTGTGGATGTCGCCCCCTGGAAGAACTTTATTTAGTGGTTCAGTATCACGATTCATTTTTGCTGAACGGGTTCCAGCAACAAGCAATTTGCGGACAGCATTTTCATCTTCTCTCTCTGTGCGAGAGTATCGAACCCTTACCGGGTATCTTTCCCGTTTTTCAACAGTAGAGGTTACAACGCGCCCGCCGATGGCAATTTCGATTTCGAGTTGTGCATCTTCAACGCTTACCCCGAAACGAGCGGCTTTTTCACGGTCTATTTCTATTTCTAAATAACCTTTTCCCATAATCGGTGCAGCGACCACATCGCGAGCCCCGCGGACTCCCTTTACTGATCTTTCTACATCCTTGCAAAGTTTGTCGATGGTAGCTAAATCTGGGCCAAACACTTTTATGCCTACATCGGTGCGAATTCCTGAAGAAAGCATCTCTATGCGGTTAATAATCGGTTGGGTGAAAATATTGCTCCAGCCTGGGACTTGTAAAACCCTGCCCATTTCGTCGTCAACAAGATCCCCTCTTGGTCCACCCATTCTTTTCCAGAGTAAGACCCATTTCTGGAAATCTGGTTCTAATTTTTTAACGATATCTTCAAATTCACTAGGCACTTTGGTTCGTGGTTCGTTGCCAAGTCGTGCTGAAATTGTCGTATCGATAAGCGCATTAGCAGAATCGCCTGCAGTTCCATTTTCTAGAAACCCATGATCCCTAGAGTAGGTGAAAAGTTCTTCAATGGCCAACCATATAAAGGCAGACGTTCCGTGATAAAATAATTCCTGATCTAATAGCTGTACTTCTTTGAGCCAGAATTGGTTTTGTATTTTTAATAACTGTGAGGTGATACGGTCGGCAAGGGTTGTTGCTTTTCCGGTGAATTTTTCATTTATAGTTTCTATCAAGGTTGGTAATGGCTTCATCGCTGCGACAGGGTTGTTGATCAATTTTTCTGATCCAAGAAAGTCGGCAAACAAGCGGAGTTCTTTTTCGATTTCCCCGATGGAAGTATGCCTTGCTATTGCCAGGCCGAAACTTGTGGGCCATCTTGCTTCAAATTCAGCCATTTTTGTTTCTGGAAGTGGGGTTTTTGGGCCTATCCATTCGCTGCCGTTTGCAAAATGCTTGAGCGCTTGATTTGTGAACTCTTTAGCGCAGAGTGCAGCAAGGGAGGTTTCCATTTCAACAAATCTTCTGGTTGCAAGTTCTCTTTGAACTTCATCGAATCTTTCAATAGCTTTTTGAGCTGATTCAACCAGCATGTTTGATCTGTCATCTGCAGTTACTTTTTTTGAAATAAATCTAGCTTTTTCTAAGGTTGAAAGAATGGTTGTTGCTTGCTTGATACCATCGTTGTATTTAAGTACCCGCCTTGGCCAGAATTCCTTGGGCCGAAAATTAATGAAGGTTTCGACCATATCTAATGGTGAAGGATCGGTCGGGGTGTCGGCTCTTCCTGCTTTTCCAACCACACTTTCAACTTCAGGGAAACCACGGACTAAAGCATCCCTTGCTTTAAGGTCATCAACAACTTGGGTTACGCTCGCCCTAGGCACGGTGACCGGCATATCAAGGGTTGTGCCCTCATCAAGTGCAGGCATGAATGCTACGCCGATTTTTGGGAAACTGTGGGCACAAACTCCCAAGGCAATCAATGTGACAAGTGAAAAAATTTGATTCATACCACCCATCGTCGACATTACGGTAATGCTTGTAACTATTGCTAGAACAGCAAGGAACATATTTTGCCAAGCTGTTTCTGAAGCGCCCAACCCTACTAAAGCTTGCAGGGGAAAAATTCCCGCTGCCAGAATAAGTAGGGCTGCGAACATCCACATAACAAGATTAATTCGTAGCAAAAACCAAGATAGGAATGGCCTGTAGATGGATATGAAACTTCGAACAATGAGGTTTTCCTGTTCTGAACGCAAGCGCCCGCGGATTAAAAGCGGGATAAGTGCGGGAACTAAAGTTACTGAAAAAAGAGCAGTTCCAATCAGGGCAAAAGTTTTAGTGTATGCGAGTGGATGAAATAGTTTTCCCTCTCTTCCTGAGAGAAGGAATACTGGGATGAATGAAAGAAGCATGATTAGGATGGAGAAAAAGATTGGCCTGCCAACGGAAATGCATGCTTTTACAATAAGGTCTGTGTTGTCTCCAGAGACATTATTGTTCCCGAATTTTTCTTTAAGGTGATGTGATGCATTTTCAACCATAACGATTGCTTGATCGACCAATACCCCTATTGAAATTGTGATGCCAGCAAGTGACATGATGTTTGCTTGAATATCAATGATTCCAAGGTGGCGAAGTACCCACATCATTGAAAATGAAAAAAGAACCGAAAGGGGTAGGGTGATGCAGATTACAAAAACGCTGCGAATATGACCAAGAATTAAAATTATAGCAACCGCAGCGATAACCATTTCATGCCACATAACCTCGGCTAATGTATTAATGGCGCCTTCGATAAGTCTTGTACGATCATAAGCGGGAACAATACGAACGCCAGCAGGAAGGCTAGGAAGCAGTAATCGTATTTTATCTTTCACCCTCGCTGTAACCGCAAGAGGGTTTTCGCCGTAGCGCATTAAAACAACTCCACCGACAACTTCAGATCCATTTTTTTCGAAAACGCCTCTGCGGAATCGGGTCCCTGTTTGAACTGTTGCAATTGTTTTTACATAAATGGGCGTGCCTTCCACCTCTTTGATGATTGTGTTTTCGATATCTTCTTTTCCGCGAATCCAACCTATGCCCCGAACGATATACTCAGCGTTGTTTTTTTGAATAACGCCCCCGCCTGCAGGTTGGTTCGATCGAGAAACTGAGTCGAAAAGTTCACCCAAGCTGATGCCATAGGCGCGAAGATTTTCCGGGTTGACATCGATTTGATATTCCATTGGCATACCGCCTACACTTGCAACTTCAGCAACGCCCGGGGCGGAATTTATCTGTGGTGCGATCAGGAATTTATTAAGCCCCCATAATCTTGATGAATCAATCGTTGTGCCCGGGGTTGGCTCTACTGTGTACCAATAGATTTGCCCTAATGATGTAGCGTCAGGTGCTAGGTAGGGGGTAACTCCGGCAGGAAGTTTATCTGAATTTTCAGCTAGGCGCTCTAATACTCGTTGTCGTGCAAAGTAGAAATTTATCTTGTCTTCAAAAATGACAGTGATCATTGAAAAATTAAATTCAGAAGAAGATCGGAGTGTTCGAACCCCCGCTAAACCCTGAAGTTTTCTCGAAAGCGGGTAGGTAACCTGATCTTCGATTTCGCGGGGGCTACGACCTGGCCAATCAGCAAAAACAATAACTTGGTTTTCTCCAAGATCGGGTATTGCATCAATTGGGGTATCGTATGCAGCGTAAATTCCCCAGCCAGCAAGGGCTAAGGAAATCATGATTACTACTAAAGGGTTTCGAATTGAGAACTCAATCCATTTTCCGATCATGGCGTGACTCCTGCTTTTTCTTTCGGTGCAGGATTCTTGCTTTTGAGCATTTTCAGTCGTGCTATGGTTTTTGCTGATTCTGTTTTTGCTTCCTTCAAACATCCATCACAGCAAACGAAAGCTGTCATGCCTTCAATGGTAAATTTGATGGGTACACCCATGGAGCCAAGTTTTGAATTTTCTTGGCTGGCGCATAACAGTTGCTCTAGGGCCAACTTCTTATCTGCGGGTGATAGTTTTGCAAGATTTGCAGCAATGGTTGCTTCTTCGTCATCGGGTGTAGAGGGGCGGATTGCAGACTTGCTTGATCCGGTGCCCCCAAAATAAATCGAACCTAAAGCAGGATTTAAGCGAGTTTCAGCATCAATAAGGAAAGAACCTTGAGTAACAATATCGTCTCCTTCTTTGATTCCTGAGTATACAGGGAAAGCTGATTGCCCATTGGGAAGTTTCATGCGAGGGCCTAGCTGAACGCTTACGCCTACAAAAACGCCTGGTGATTCCTGTTTATATACTACTTGAGAGGAGCCTGTATCAATCACGCTGTCTTCGGTTACCGATAGGACTTTTTCGCCTTTGATTTGAAAAGGGAATAGTGCTTTACCGTCTGCTCGCTTGAAGTTTGCAAGTTCCGAAGCATTGGTTTGCAGTTCAACTTTTGTTGCCATTCCTGG
>CAJCCR010000364.1 GCA_903960945.1 uncultured Planctomycetaceae bacterium | reverse complement strand
GTTTGCGAATGGACTTGAATCATGAAAATTCATGAATGGTTTTTCAAATTTTACTTCTCTCGAAAAATTTAGTCCAACCATTACGACATTTGGCTTTAATGTTTGCAACAAATTATTGTTTTCGCTTATTTCAAAAACATTCATGTTTCCGATGTTTGATTTTGGTTTCTCGCCAAATGTGTCCCATATAGCCCAACTAGCAACAGATCCGTATTCTTCTTTTATTTTTTCAAATTGGCTGATGCATAACATGGTTTAGATATTCTCTTTTATGATGTTTTGTTTAATCCTAATCCTGATTGCAAAACTATGCCATTACTTCTTTGCCTTTATCACCTATAGTCGGGATTTAAATGGCATAGGACGTACTTTTTTGGGTTTAAATCAAGAAACTTGAGTATTACTAGCAATCCAGAATAATCGCAGAATTGAGGCATTGCTGCTTTCTGTGCTTTTAATTATTTGGAAATGGATTAATATAGTTTTTGTCAAATTTAATGATGTAGTTTTTACGCTCAAGAATTATGCAGGTCATTTTGGTGGCATTGAATCACAGCAATTTGAAACCTAAGCAAACTTAAAATCTAGAGAATTAGCCCATGCCTGATTATCAATCGCAACCTTTCTATATCAGAATCTTTGTACCTACTGGAAATCCAGACGGATTGAGAATCGTTGAAAAATCTAATTGGTCAGGTGTCCTCCTCCGTGTTCAAATTCCATCTAAAATAAAGCTGATCTTAAGAAAGTTCCGCTGGTAGTTGTTTATTGGGCTTTCTCGCTGCAAAAAAATTAAGACATGGTGCATTTTTTGCAAATTATCGTTTCAAAATATTACAATAATGATTTAGGAGGTATATTTATAATGGATTTTATAGAACTAGAAAATTTGGCAAGAATTCATCCAACTGATGCAAAACTTACATTATCAAATAAAAGAGGAATTTATTTCTGGTATACAAATAATACTGACTCGCTTGTATATATTGGAGTAGCGTTAGGTGCAGGGGGACTAAAAAAAAGAGTTGCAAGTCAACATTTAAATCCATTGTACTTGGAATTTCGGTCACAAAAACAATCAGAAAAAGATAAATTCCAATTACAACATGCTGTCTTCCGTACGAGTAAAGATGGAAAAACGCCTCGCTATGGTATTGATAAAAGTGCTTTTCGAAAATCAATTGGAAGAGTAGAAAGGCTAAAACCCGGAGAAGAAACTGTTCAATATATTTTGCAAAATTTGTATTTAAAGGTTTTTGAATTTGAGAATATCGATGCTATTCGGAATCTAGAAATTTCTCTTATAAAAAAACATGAACCACTTTTCAATATTTCACATAAACCGAAATATACCTAATCTTTCCTCAAAGCAAGAATTACCTACGATCCTTTGCTTAATTTTCCTCAACTTGCTTCAAAGCGCCATAGACAGTTTTGCGAGATAGACCCAACGACCTCCCTATAAATGCCACTTTTCTGGATTAATGATTTCCCGCTTCAAATTCAAGAATAGTTACGAATTTGTTAAAGCTGTGATTATGTTGTGGAAATTAATCCCAAATGATTACGAATATACACAATAGCGTAACCATTTCACCTTTTGGGAGATAAACTCATGGCAAAAATGAAGAACAGCCTCAAAAGACCTCCCGAAGTCTATTCACCAGAGGAAATCAAACGGATGATTCAGGCATGTGGAAGAAAAAGTCCAAGTGGAATAAGAAACGCAGCTTTGGTCAGCATGCTTTACGGTGCAGGTCTCCGGATATCGGAGGCGCTGAGTTTGATTCCCTCAGATCTTGATCTAGCGAAAGGCTTGATAAGGGTTCGGCATGGCAAAGGGGATAAGTACCGCACCTGTGGCATATCACCGGATTGCGAAGCGGTACTGGTTATATGGCTTGAAAGAAGAAAAGCGCTTGGCTTTTCTGGTCGTTCACCTATATTTTGCGGGATCAGCAAAAACGCATGGGGAACATCACTAAAAGACGCTTATTTTCGGGTAGCATTGCCACGGATTGGCAGAAAAGCTGGAATTGATAAAAGAATCCACTGTCACGGTTTACGGCATAGCATGGCAACGGAGCTATCGAAGGAAGGAGTCAATTTGGCGACCATTTCGGCACAGCTCGGTCATTCCTCAATTGCAATCACTGATCGATATATCAAACGCATCGCTCCAGTTGAATTGGCGAATACGATGCGATCAAGGAACAGACTTGGATAGGAGAAAGGTCTTTGTTTCATAATGCGAGGTATTGCTTGTGTTTGCATTGTGTTAAGTTAATTGCAAGATTTGAATAACTTTTCAAGACTTGTTGGTATTGCCAGTCTCCACTTTCAGATTTATTGAGGTTGTGAATTAATTTGCGTTATTTGATCGTAACCAATCGATCATTCAAAAATCTTGTTTGGTTTATTTTTTCAACAAGGTAAGCAATTTAGTTGCTAGGGTAAAAGCTAAAGGCTACACAGAAAACTGTATAGCCTTTGTTTTGATATTTTGAAAATAATCAGGTTTTAATCTTTGTCTCGTTTAAATTGAATATAAGTACCATCTACATTTTTTACAGTTTTAAACTCCTTAGGACGAACTCCTCCTTTTTTGACATACATTACTTTAAATTCATTTTCTGTGAGTTCGTAGATTCCTTTCCATTCGCTATATTCTCCGGTTGGACCCTTACCAATGAAATCAAAGCTCTTGGGGTTTGTAGTAGGGTCTAATTCGAATTTACCTACATAAGTTCCTAGTTTTTCGCGCGTAACCCTTTTTATAGTCATCGAATTTTTGTCAATCTTCATCCGTTTATTCATTTCTTTAATTTGATCTTTAGTAAAAAGTAGCCCTTCATATTCTTCCATTATGCAAATCCAATCACCTTGCAACACTTTCATGTCATCCTGCACCTTTTGAGTTTCCTTGCTTTTATCTTGTGAATTGACAGGTGGAACTGCCAAAATTAACACAAGCACAATAGTTAAATACTTAAAAAATTAGCCTTCATCATAGAACTCCTTAAAGT
>CAJCCR010000363.1 GCA_903960945.1 uncultured Planctomycetaceae bacterium | reverse complement strand
ACTAATACTCGCAAAGAATACACGGTGATTGGTGATATCGTGAATACCGCATCAAGAATTGAAAGCTTGAATAAGGAGTTTGGCACCAGCCTACTGATTTCGCAAAGCGTCTACGATAATTTGGATGCAAATCTAAAAGACCAATTCGAAAGCATGCCTCCCACGATGGTGAAAGGGAAGGATCAACCGATTTCGATTTATAAAAAAATCTAAGTGGTTCGAACTTTACTTAGAATCAATAAAAAAGGGCTGGAGGTGATTTAACACCCCCGACCCTTTTACTTTTCTTAAACACTAGGCAAGATTTACTGTCACCGTTTTGGTTTCGGTGTAGTGATCCAGCGCTTCTTCACCGTTCTCACGGCCCTGGCCAGACATCTTGAATCCGCCAAACGGAGTCGTGGTGTCTACGATGTGGTAGCAATTAACCCAGACCGTTCCAGCCTTGACTGCAGCAGCGTAATTGTGCGCCTTATCAATGTTCTTTGTCCAAACACCTGCGGCAAGGCCATAGAAAGTATCGTTAGCACGAGCAACCACTTCGTCAAAATCCTTGAAGGGCAGAACGCTGACCACTGGGCCAAAGATTTCATCCCGGGCAATGGCCATTTCGTCTCGTACGCCATCAAAGATGGTTGGTTCGATGAAGTAGCCCTTGGCACCCTTGCGTTGCCCGCCTGTTACCAACTTTGCGCCTTCGCGTTGGCCAAGGGCGACGTAATGTAGAATTTTATCAAGTTGTTCTTGAGAAACCTGTGGGCCTTGTTGGGTGGATTCATCCAATGGATCGCCCACCTTTCGTTGTTTAGCTTTTGCAGCGAGCCGTTCAACAAATTCTTTTTGAATCTTTTGTTCAACAAAGAGCCTGCTTCCTGCGGTGCAGCACTGGCCACAATGGAAGTAGATTGCATGGAATGCACCTTCCACTGCTTGCTCAAGATCACAATCAGCAAACACGACATTGGGGCTTTTGCCTCCAAGTTCGAATGTGGTTCGCTTTAAAGTATCTGCAGCTTTTTTCTGAATAATCTTTGCGGTTTCAACATGGCCGGTGAAAGCAATCTTGTCAACGCCTGGGTGAATCACAAGTGCATTACCTGCGGTTTCACCAAAGCCATTCACAATGTTAATAACCCCAGCAGGGAAGCCCGCTTCAATTGCAAGTTCTGCAACACGAAGCGCAGTTAGCGGTGTTTGCTCTGCGGGCTTTAACACAATGGTGTTACCACATGCAAGTGCTGGTCCCCACTTCCAAGCAAGCATAAGGAGAGGGAAGTTCCAAGGAATGATCTGGCCGATGACGCCAACCGGTTGGCGCAAGGTATAGGAGAGGAATTTTCCACGAACAGGAACCGTACGACCTTCGATCTTGTCGGCCCAGCCGGCGTAGTAACGCAGGGTGTTGATGGTGCCTACCAAATCGCCTCGGGCATCCGTAATAGTTTTGCCACAGTTGTAAGATTCGAGAACAGCGAGTTCTTCGGCATTTTTTTCGATGAGATCTGCAAGCTTAAACATGAGTTTACCACGATCTGCTGCATCCATCCTTGCCCAAGGGCCAGATTCAAGCGCCTTGCGCGCTGCTTTTACTGCAAGATCAACATCCTTTGCGGAAGCCTCGGCAACTTTTGCGATGACTTCGCCTGTTGCTGGGTTGTAGGTTTTAAAGTTTCCGCCTTCAACCGGATCAACCCATTTGTTGTTGATCAAAAGCTTGGTTTGCTTGATTTTTGGAGTCGTAACCTTTTTTACTGCCTTTTTTCCTGTCACAGCCATGCTAAACACCTCAAATTAAAATGGGAGAATACGATGCCTTGGTAGTTTACCTTGAAAAACTAGCCTTGGTAAGCATGATAATTACATAAAATCAGAATGCAAGTGTTTGCTTTTTACATTTCAAGTTCTCTTTCCTAGTCGGTATTGCTTCTCTGGCCAAATAAAAGTTATAAATACAAATTCGGGGGAATGGACGCTCCCAAATTTAGACCATTGCACGGAGGCAAGACCCATGAATAGTGAATCAAATTTTTCATCGAAAACTGATTGGCAAAAACGCATCGGCCTAGGTGTGTTAACTCTTGGTGTTGCCCTTACCGCAATGCTTGTATTAAAAAAAGTTCCCCAGCCAAAAGTTGCTGCTGAAACGCCCCAGGTAAAAACCGAGGCAAAGCAAACAACTTCGCCCGCTTCCCTGCCCAAATCGCTTCAAACTTCAAACATCCCTTCCACCAACTCCGACTATTCCAGCAGAGTCGTTGCTTATGTTTACGATAATATGCCGGTTACCCGTGAAGAGTTGGGCGAATATTTGATCGCCCGTTACGGCACCGAAAGGCTCGACTTGCTTTGCAATAAAAAGATTATCGATAACGAATGCCGTAAGGCTGGTATTGAAGTCACTGCAGCAGAAGTT
>CAJCCR010000362.1 GCA_903960945.1 uncultured Planctomycetaceae bacterium | reverse complement strand
CCCCACGATTATCTTCCTTTAGGATTTTCTCTCTTTGACCAATTGCTTTTTTTGCCAAAAACTTGCTTCCTTGCATTCTCTTCCTTCGGAAGAACTTGTTTGGAACTTCCCCAACAGTTTTGTGCTGCTGGGGAAGTGGCAGTTTTATCAAGGCTATTGCATCGTTATTGCCAAGCAACATGAGAGAGAACTCAACGCACTCCCATCTGAAATTAGGCACGCCTATTTTGATGAAATGTGCCTCGTTGCCAAAGCTATTGAACAAGTTTTTCAACCCCTAAAGCTCAACTACGAACTTTTAGGCAATCAAGTGCCTCATCTTCATTGGCATTTATTCCCCCGTTACCAACACGACTCTGAAACTTTAATGCCTGTCTGGCTGAGGCTGGATCGTGCAGACAAAAACTCTGAAGAAAATCAGCGTTGCATTACCTCAACTCTAACTCCATTGCAGACAGCAAACCTTTTACGCAATTGTCTTGAAAAGCTAGGGGCAAAAAAAGATGCATAAAGTTCGAATTGGAACCAGAGGCAGCCCCCTTGCTCTTTGGCAGGCACATTTTGTTCGTGATACGCTTGCATCCCATTTCCCTGATCATCAGGTCGAGTTAGTAATTCTTGACACCAAGGGCGACCAGATTCGTGATCGTGCTCTTAGCCAGATTGGCTCGGATGGTTTATTCACCAAGGAAATCCAACTCGCACTCTTGGACAACAGCGTTGATATCGCAGTACACAGTTTAAAGGATCTGCCCACTGCGAAAGTTGCTGGCCTTAAGCTTGCTGCAATTCCAAAGCGGGGTTCTACAGGCGATGCCTTTGTTTCTAACACCATTAATTCTTTTGATGAACTACCACAGAATGCAACAGTTGGTACCACCAGTTTAAGGCGCAGATCGCAAGCCATTTATCGCAGGCCCGATTTAAACCTAGTTCACCTTCGTGGCAATGTTGAAACCAGGCTGAACAAGATTGCATCCGAAAAACTCGATGGCATCATCTTGGCAGAAGCAGGCTTGATTCGACTTGGGTTTGAAAGCCGGATCAAAGAAATTCTTGACCCCGAATGGATGCTGCCCGCAGTGGGCCAGGGTGCGCTTGGCCTTGAATGCAGAGCGGATGACACCAACACTCTGCAACTCTTAAGCAAACTCGATGACCCGATTACCCATGCTGAAACAATTGCAGAGCGATCACTGCTCAGAAACCTCGGGGGTGGCTGTTTAGTGCCGGTTGGTATTCGCACGAAGATTACCGGCGATATTGTTTCTCTAACAGCCGTGGTTTTATCGGAAGATGGCAAACAGCGGATAATCGCTGATGAAACCGGATCGATCAAGGAAGTTGAAATGATAGGATTAAGGCTGGCTGAGAAAATGAAAAAGGGCGGAGCAGAAAAGATACTTGCAGATATCCGCCCTGCCCTACCCGCTTAAATTTTATTTACCCTTGGCTTTCACACCGTAAACTTTTACGTCGGCCCAGTCGCCTGTATCATCAAAAGTACCAACACCAACCTGACCCCAAAGAAAGTTTTTATTGGTTGCGGTCATCACGGGTTCATTCATATCGTCAAAGAAAACTTCAATGGATCCGGTGGAGACATCGCGTTTAATGCGGGCCTTATGCCAAGCATCAGTCCAATTGGTTCCTGGGGTTGTCTTGGTTGAAATTTTCTTCCGATCGCTACCATCGACGATAAAAATTTGATTGGCATGATCATCAGTCTTCTTGCCTAGATGAACATAATAAAAATGCGCAGGATCTTGATACCCAAAGAAAAGGCAAAGATCGCGGTGGTTATAATCCTTGATGGTGCTAAGCATTTTGGTTTCTAAAACAAAATCCCCAACGCTGAGATCTTTCACAAGTGCAAAGTGGTACGGGCTACGGTGAGGGGGCTTAAAGGCACTGTTTTTTTTAAACTGGCTCAAAGCTTTAAAACCATCCTTGGAATCAACTATTTTCCAGCATGAACTATCGCTAAAAGCCCAACGATCCGAGCCCTTGGCGAAGTTATCTTCAAAAAGAAGCGGTAAATTATCTGCACCATGCGAATAACCGAACATCGAAAAGGCCAAAACACTAAGAAAAAGCACTCGAAACATGGAATACCTCGTGTAATTTCCGGTAAGATAACACTTAGAATATAATCTTAACTTTTGATAACTCCAAGAAAGTTTCCATGCAGGAAGTCGAATCAAAACGAAAACCCGAACTACTGGCGCCCGCTGGGGACTGGGATTGCCTAAAGGCAGCAGCAGCCAACGGCGCTGATGCAGTCTATTTTGGCCTTGATCAATTTAATGCCAGGCACAGGGCAACCAATTTTACTCTTGCTGAACTTCCCAAGGTCGTGGCTTTTCTTCACAGCCACAACATTCGAGCATTCGTGGCGTTCAACATCCTGATTTTTTCTGAAGAACTAAAAGAAGCTGAACGATATCTTCAGGAAATCGCGCGGGCAGGAGTGGATGCTGTCATTATTCAAGATCTGGGATTAGCAAAGCTGGCAAGGCTGGCAGTTCCGGAATTAGAAATTCATGCAAGCACCCAAATGACGATTTCAGATTCCCGCGGTGCCAACTTTGCTGAAGAACTCGGGGCAACTCAAGCGGTGCTAGCACGCGAGATGTCCATCGAACAGATTGCCAAAATCTCTGAAGAAAGCACCATCCCCCTAGAAGTTTTTGTACATGGTGCATTATGCGTTGCTTACAGCGGCCAATGCCTAACCAGCGAAGCGTTGGGCGGTCGCAGCGCTAACCGGGGCCAATGTGCACAAGCTTGCAGAATGCCCTACGAGATGATCGTAGATGGGAAGCAAATCAATCTAGGCGACAAGGCATATTTATTAAGCCCGCAGGATCTTGCAGGGCATGATCAAATTGCTGAGCTCATCAAAGCGGGGGTCACCTGTTTCAAAATTGAAGGGCGCTTAAAAGGCGCAGCCTATGTTGCAGCAACAACAAGGCTTTATCGCGAAGCGATCGATTGCGCAATGGAAGGCAGGCCTTTCGAACCTGATAAAATTCAACTTAATGACTTAACGATGGCTTTTTCGCGGGGCTTTACCCCAGGCTTCCTTCAAGGGAACAATCATCAAAAACTGGTGCGCGGGCGATTCCCCAAAAGTCGTGGCTTATTACTTGGGCACATTATCGACCTCAAAGCAGGCACCCTCTTTTTAAAAATTGATAAAGAACACCTGGGTCACCCTTTACCATTACAAATAGGTGATGGGATAGTAATCGACTTGGCCAAGCCTGAAGAAAAAGAGCCGGGCGGCCGCGTTGTTGAAATTCAAAAAACCAGAATTAGTGATGTTGTTGAAATACGCCTGCATGGCGGAATCGAAGTAAACAAGCAAGAGGTTCTGGATGCCCCCGTTTGGAAAACAGACGACCCAGATTTCCGCAAGCGCATGGAATCCAGCTTCGCTCGGGACCTTGTGGTTCATCGCACTCCTTTAGATTTTAAGCTGGATTGTAAAATCAATGCCCCGCTCCATGTTGAAGCCCTTTGCAAAGATGGCACTTCTGCAAAAGCAACTTGGGAAGGACCAGTTCAAGAGGCTAATCAGCGCCCCTTCGAATTAAATGACGCAAAAGAATATCTGGGCAGACTCGGCAGCACCCCGTTTTCTCTGGGCAAGATCGAACTTAATATCCAGGGAAATGCCATGATTCCCCCTGCGATCTTAAACAAGCTTAGGCGCGAATTAGTGGAGCAATTGATTGATGCCAGAAAAAGCAACCAGATCAGGCCGATTGTAAGCACTAATGCGCTGGAACAATTGCGTGAGGAAATTAAAGTTGCTAAACCTTTGCAACATGAATCGCCATCACTTATACCCTTGGTACGAAATCATGGGCAACTCGATGCGGTAATCGCTTGGGCGAAAACCCCTCAATCCACAAAAATATCCATGATTCATTGCGATTTTGAAGACACGAAACTTTACAAAGAAGCAGTAACCAAAGCCAACTTGGCTAGGATTCCAATTTCTTTGGCAACTTTGCGTATTATCAAGCCGGGCGAAGATGGCTTTCTTACCCAGGCAATCAAATACCAACCTGATGCGTTGTTGATTCGAAGTATAAGTGCACTAAGGTATGCAAAGCATCATGCGCCCTCTCTTAGACTTATTGGTGATTGGTCACTAAATTGCGTCAATGAAATCAGCACTCGCATGATGCTGGATGAAGGTTTAGAGCGCGTAGCCCCCGGTAACGATCTTAACTGGGAACAACTCAAGCAACTTGTTACGAGGTCTGAACCTCGGGCGCTAGAGATAGGCGCGCATCTGCATATGCCGATGTTTCATATGGAGCATTGTGTATATGCTGCATTTCTTTCTGAAGGCAAGGATCACCGCGATTGTGGCAGGCCCTGCGAAACCCACAAAGTTTCTCTGCGAGATCGCAGCACTGGTGCGGAATTCCCCGTTGGGGTTGATTCGGGATGTAGAAATACGGTTTACAATTCCATGCCCCAATCTGCTGCAGAGTATTTGAAGCGGCTTATTGAAATGCATGTGACTAACTTCAGGCTTGAATTCCTCAGGGAAACAAACCTGGAAGTACAGAAGATTCTTGATGGGTATGGTTCGGTCCTTTCGGGTAAAAATGACGGTAAAAACCTTTGGCAAAACTTGAAGGCCAGCAATCAGGTGGGTTTGACCCGCGGCACTTTCAATCTGCTTTAAGCTGGTACTTTATCCAAGTGTTTCCACTTTCTTGATTCCCGGGTTGCATTAACCCGTTGATCAAGGATAATCATTTCAGGAATTCTTTGCCGCCCTTTAAAGTTGATAGTTGGCATTGGAATGGAACCCTTGTTCGATGAATAACGAATCTTCGAATCCAGAATTACCAAAGGAAGTGTTGCTGGGAACACCCGGGCCACTGCCTAAACTCCACATTGATTTAGACCCTTCCGACCCCGCTGCTTTATTATTTGCATCGGGTATCGAATCAACAGATGATGTCCCCACCCAAGTTTCCAAAACCGCACCCCAGTTGGTAAAGACTTCAGAAGATGCACCTTTGCCAAATGTTTTTAAAGGCAAACAACTCGGACATTATGAATTGATTGGCGCGATTGGAAAAGGCGGGATGGCTACCGTCTTAAAAGCCAGGGATATCTTGTTGGACAGAACCGTGGCGGTGAAAGTATTGCCCCCGGATATGGCAAAAGAAAACGAGAATGTTTTACGATTTCATCAAGAGGCAAGAAGCGCTGCAAGGCTCGACCACGAAAACATTGCCAGGGTATTTTATTGCGGTGAGGATCAAAATCTAAGTTTCATCGCATTCGAATTCATCGAAGGGAAAAACCTCCGTGAAATCTTAACTGCCCGCACGACCATCCCCTGCGAAGAAGCATTACTTTATATGATTCAAGTTGCACGTGGGCTTATTCATGCCGCGAGCCGTAATGTTGTTCACCGCGATATCAAGCCTTCGAACATTATCATAACACCAACAGGTTTGGTAAAATTGGTGGACATGGGGCTAGCAAGATCGCTTGGGCCCAATGAGGGTGGGTTGACACAATCCGGAATGACATTAGGCACCTTTGATTATATTTCGCCCGAGCAAGCATTAGAGCCACGCGATGCTGACCATCGCAGCGACATTTATTCGCTGGGCTGCACTTTTTATCATTTAATTACAGGCCACGCAGTGGTTCCAGAAGGTACTGCAGCGAGAAAGCTTTATCATCACCAGCATGTTAAACCCACTGATCCAAGAGTGTTAATTCCAGATTTGCCCGATGGCATCGCAATGCTTCTAGACAAAATGATGGCAAAGCTACCGATCGACAGGTACCAGACTCCGCAAGAAATGCTTGCAGATATGGAGAATGTTGCAATAAATCTTGGGATTGCTCCCCGCGATTCACAGATCCGGGCCTTGGGCAACCACAATATCAGCCCGACTGGAAAACAACAAAGCCTGACTTACACTACGGCATTAGCTGGAATATTTATAATTTTTGCGCTTATATTCCTGAATTCTTTGCCAAGCAAAACCCCAAATACAGAGGGAACTTGGCCCTTCAAAAACCAGCGCTCAGCTTCCAACGATTCCCCTTTGTTTCCCGATTCCGGAAATAATAAACCCAGAGAAAACACACCGATCAACAACCCTGCGATGGAAACAAAGGCAGGATTGGTTCCGAAATATGAATCGGAAGAACCAACTTTAAAAGAACTCCGAGAATGGCTTCAAAAAAACAAGGACGCTAGGCAAATCGAGATCGTCCTAGCCAAAGATCTCGACCTTACGCCTGAAAACGACAAACAAGAACCGGGCTTGATCATCAACCATGTACAAGTAAAAATCCGAGGTAGGGACTCCGTTAAAAGGCCCACCCTTAAATTGGGATACGATGCCCGCTCTGTTGCCAACCCTGTTGCATGGTCTGCACTAACCATCGATTCAGATGATGCAATCATTCAGGATGTCAACATTACGATCGATGCTCGATCCACTGATACCGAAATGCATGGAATAACCTTCCGGGGTAAAAAAGCCTTGGTTTTAAGGCGCTGCGAATTCATCCAGGCACAAGCGGTTCAAAGCGAAAATAGACAACTGGCATCCCTCCTGCTTGATTCTCCCGAAAACACGAAGCCCACGATTAATATCGAAGACTGCTGCTTCCTGGGGTTCGAGCAGATTGTCTCGCCCCTTAATGACACGGGGAAACCCGAACCTGTCTCGTACCGGCAACCGGATGGCGGAGGGTGTGATGCGATCATTAAAAAAGGAAATTCGCGCATCAGGATAACCGATTGCGTCTTCGGGCCTCATTACTCCATTATTCATTTTCTTGGAAAAACCGACACCGACAATCCCGTGGTAATTCAACATTGCTCCATCATGCAAGGTTCAAAATCGAGCTTGATTTATGCAGGTTCGCAATCCAATCCACAGGTTGAAATGAACCATTCCTTAATTGCAAAATCCCCTGATCTTCTATTCCAAACAGATTCCGATAATGCAGTTCTTATTCGAAACACCATGGGCCCTAACCAAACAAAGTACAAAGGTGAAGAAAATCGTTATTACAAAGTAGATAGCTTTTTGATCCAGAATTCTCCCCCGTTTTCATTCCCCGAATTCCTCTCGTTTCAAACCCAATTACGTGATAACAAACTAGGCATTGATGAAACCTCAAAGTTGCTGGAAACCAGCCCTTGGAAAAATGATCAGCCTCTCAAATTACTTGAAGAGTTTCATCTGGGGCAGGCTTTCATGCTTAAAGACACATCATTAGAACTTCGCAGCCCTGACAATATTTCCGACAGGCTTATAGGTGCAGAAAAATTCCTCGATTTCTCTTATATCTCTAAGCCTCTCCCCACCATCAGCAACATCAAGCCTGAAGCTTCCAGCAAACCCAGAATAGTTGACTCTGCTGAAACCGATGATCCTTCAAAATTTATTTTCAAAACTCTTGAAACTGCGCTCGCATCTTGCAAGGGAGGCGAAACTATTCTCATCAGGCATGATGGCGATCTTATTATAAAGCCCTTGAGGCTCGATAAGACTGCGGGCGAAATAACCATCAAGCCTTTTCCGGGTAGCAAGCCCATTCTTGTTTCTGGAGATACGCCCGAGGGAATAATTGTTGCAATGTTTCTTATCAATGAAAGCTCTTTAAAGCTTGAAGATTTAGAAATTGTATCCAGACCAATATTGGCGGGGTTGCGAACACCATCTTTGGCAACTCTTGGGAAGGCCGGCTCCATCAACCTAAAAAACTGTAGTGTTACTTTCGAGAAAAGTGAAGCACTGCAAATCCCCACCATCATTGGGTTAGGGGTGGATACCAATCTGATGATGGATTCCATGCCAGGAAAACCCCCTGCACCGGCTAATTCCATTTTGATTGATCAATGCAGATTGCGTGGTGAATGCAACATATTCAGAAATCGAACCACAAGAAATTGCGAATTACAAATCACCCAAAGTTTCATTGCAATCGCAGGGGGAATCATCAAAGTAGAATCTCCCGGCACCGGCGCGGTGGGGATTGCAGGATTACAAGCAAGGATTAACAAAGTATCTGCTTTTTGCGAGGGAATTCCATTCCAGATAACACAGGGAAAACCTTCTACAATTCCAATCTTGGTAAAGCTCAGTGAAAGCCTGGTAGTTCAAATTGGGGCGAAGGAATTCGTTCAGTTGGAAGACCCTGAAATATCACAGGAACGGCTTAATGAATCGGTGCAGTTTGAAGGAGGCAGGAATATTTTTGGGGGCGGAGACAAATTGCTTTTGGCAAAATCTCCCCTCGATATTAATAAAGATTTTTCATTGAACCTTGAAGGCTGGAATGCACTTTTCCCAGACTCTCAGTGCATTAAGTTAACAACATCCATACCGGCTCTGGCAATAAAGTCTGGGGTATTTTGGAAAGCCCCCCTGAATCAATTTCGGACCGACGAAACAACAGGGGTTGGCTATAGCGCCCCATAAATAAATAAGGCTTACCCAAAACATCAGGCAAGCCTTATTTACAGTGTGCTTAAAGGGCAAGTCGCTTTACTTTTTCCCGCTTTTTTTCTTTACTGCTACCTTGGCTTTCGCCTTTGCTACGGGGGCCTTGGCTTTTGCCTTTGCTACTGGGGCCTTAGCTTTCAGAGCAGGCGTGGCTTTCTTTTTGCCAAATATCGCGTCATAACCTTCTGAAAAATTCTTCGTCTCTGCGAGTCCGATCCTAATAATGCTCACTTCTTATTTCTCCTTGGTGAAAATAAATCGTACGACTTTCTTTATAACACAATTCAAACCCATTGGCATTAACATTGTAATCTTTGATAATTTTCCCAAAGTCTAATGCTACACGGACTGGGAAATTACAAAATCAAAAAGAATCTCCTCCGCCATCTTTAATTGTTCAATTTCTATCCACTCATCTTTAGTATGGGCCTGGGCAATGCTTCCCGGGCCAAAAACAACTGCTGGAATAAATGCATCGCACAAACTTGCGGCATCGGTTCCATAGGGTTCTGCATCGATTTCCAATGTCCCAATTCTTGATTTAATACTCTTACCCAAAGCCTGAACCAGTTTCGGGGAATATTCATCGCCCAAGGCAGGCGCTGCAAGCCATGGCTCCGTTACTTCAAATGCAATGTCCTTGCATTTTTGCCCCAGCCATTCGCGGAATTGATTAACCGCACCCTCAGGGGTTTCCCCCGGAAGCAACCTTCGATCAACCTGCACTGCACAAAAATCTGGCACCGTATTAACGCTGGCGCCTCCACGAATTGTTCCGCAACTTAAGGTTGCGCTTCCAAGCCTTGGATGCCCCGGCAATGCCGCAAGATGTTTTGCATATTCTTCAACATAAGGCAGAAGCTTTGCCATGCTGTATATGGCATTTTTTCCTTTTTCAGGGGTGGAGCTATGGCAGGATACCCCTTTGCATTGCAAATCCCATCTAACCGCCCCCTTATGGGCGTTTACAATATGAAGGCGGGTCGGTTCTGCTACGACTGCCCAAATAGATTTGGGATCTTTTGCTTTTAACCAAGGCTGATTAACTATACTTTGAATTCCTTGAAACCCATGCTCTTCATCAATGGTACATGCCATTGCTAATTGGGGCATCCCTGCTTTTTTTTGCTTAAAAAGTCGGGCAAAAGCGGTCGCCATGGATGCCATCCCTCCTTTAACATCACACGCGCCTCTACCATAAAGTTTGCCAGCTTCAATTTTGGCACCAAAGGGATCGATGGTCATTCCATCAATGGGAACTGTATCTTGGTGCGCTTCAAAGAGGATAGTTTGAGAGGGGTTACCTGGGGGATCCATGAAGGCTACTAAATTATCCCGGCCCGGCTGAATATTAGTTCGCTCGGTTCGGGCCCCCATCTTTTTGAAAAAAGTTTCCATGTAAGCAGTTACACGGCTTTCAAATATAAGTTCCTCGGGCAACACCCTGCCCATGGGATTTATACTTGGTAAACGAACTAAATCAGCTAAGAGGCTGGTAACATCCATTGGCAGAATCCTCATAAAAAAGGAAATCTCTGGGAATGATCATGGAAAAAGCTGGTATCCCAACATATTCATCCTATAAATACTTTACAGCTTATGCTGTAAAGTTATAAACTTTCATCAT
>CAJCCR010000361.1 GCA_903960945.1 uncultured Planctomycetaceae bacterium | reverse complement strand
GGATCGTCTGGAAAGATCGAGTATGGGCGAACCTTGAGATCGGAACAGTGTGCCCTCGTATTGGGCGGGCATATAACCGCTGGACCAGTTTTTTGCGCCGCTGATCGGGCCACCGCGTGGGTCAAGCATTACCACAAAGCCTGGCATGTTCGCGTTTTCCGAACCTAGCCCATAGTTAACCCACGAACCCATGCAGGGTGCGCCTGATTGCACTTTGCCAGTGTTCATTTGGATCATTGCAGATCCGTGAATAGGTGAATCCGCTGTCATGGAGTGAATGAAGGAGATATCATCGACATGTTTTGCAAGGTTTGGGAAAAGGTCGGACACCCATTTGCCAGATTGGCCATATTGGTTGAATTTCCAGCGGGGTTCAACGATACGGCCACTGGTTTTTTTGCCACCTCTACCGAAGGTTTTCACTTCGATGGTTTTGCCATCCATGCCGTTCATAGCGGGTTTGTAGTCAAATGTGTCCATATGGCTGGGCCCGCCATACATGTAAAGGAAAATGACGCTGGTGGCTTTGGGGGTGCGATGAGGTTTTTTAGGAGCGAGAGGGTTAAAGGGTTGTGCAGCTTGTGCTTTGAAGAAAGAATCTTCTAGCATTCCTGCGAGTGCGACGCCAGTAAAGCCAGCGCCTGTCTGCCAGATGAATTCGCGTCTGGTATTGCCACAGAAGTTTTTCATGGATCACCTATAAAGTTTGTCGTTGGGTTAGTTGAGGAAGATAAATTCATTGAGGCTGAAAGCAATAAGGCAGAATCTGCGGAAAGCATCTTCCTCGCTGAGAGAATCGTTGTTCATGGAATCTTTGATAAAGGTAGTACCTCGGTCGATTTCATCCTGTTTGGGTTGTCTTTGCAGGGTTCTGCGAAGGATTTCCTGAACTTTATCTGAAGGAGAAGAAGCAGATTTCTTGGCAACATCAGCGGCAAGCACCTTGGCCTGTTCGCTTGCGAACTCGCTGTTGATGAGAGCAAGGGCTTGTGCGGGTTGGGTTGTTGTGAATCGGGAAGCGCATGGTGAATCGGGGTCTGGTGCATCAAACACCTGAAGGATGGGCAAGGCCAGCGAGCGCTTGATAAATACAAATACGCTTCGCGAAGCAGCTTCTTCGGGGGTTGATTTGCCCCAACCGTTGCCGGGTACGGACTGCCCTGCAAGCACTTCCCTCGGAATGACAGGGTAGACGCTAGGGCCATCGACCTTTTTTAAATTCAAGTTGCCACTGATACCGAGGATGGAGTCGCGCAGTTCTTCTGCGGTTAACCTCCGCAAATCGAAATGGGAGAGAAGATCGTTTTCGGGATCTTTCATCATTGCTTGGGGTGAAACCTGAGTGCCCATTTTGAAGGCATTGGAAGTAAGGATCATTCGTTGAATGGGTTTGATTTTCCAACCATTTGCAACAAGCTGAGATGCGAGATAATCCAGAAGTTCAGGATGGGTGGGCGGTGTGCCCATGTATCCGAAGTTGCTGGAGGAACGAACAATGCCTCTACCGAACTGATACTGCCATAATCTGTTGGCCATGACTCGAGCGGTGAGGGGGTTTTCATCGCTTGCAATCCAATCAGCGAGTACGGCCCTTCTGCCTGAGGATAAAGCTTTGGCATCAGGATCAGGAATTTTCGGTTCGGGAGAGTTGGTTGAGATCATGACAGTAGGAAAGCCGGGTTCGACTTTGTCGCCTTTTGCAGCGGGCATGCCACGGGTAAGGATAAAGGTTTCTCTTGCCTTGGGCCCTTGTTCGGTAACTGCGAGGGAGGTTTCACGAATAAGGGGCCGTGTCTTTTTAAGTTCTTCTCTTTTTGCGATGAGATCTTTCCAGCGCTTGTATTCTTCAGCAGTAACAAGCTTGCCCAAATGTTTTTCAAACAGAATGGGTTTGTGAACATCTTGTTTGAAGTCATCATTCTGCCCACCTGGAAGCTTGGCCCTGAAATCATCTTCGATACGTCCTATCTGTCTGTTGACATCATTGGAAGCGCGCTCGTGTTCTTTGGCTTTGATTTCAAGTTCTTGAAGTTTCTTGAGGTCGGGCCTTCTGCCTGTGCTGGCTATGCCCTTAAGATCTTGGATATCGCCATCGACTACTCTTTGTGATGCGGGGCCATTGCTATAGCCGTTTACCCCATGAAAAAACGCCATGAAGCGGTAGTAATCTTTTTGTGGGAAGGGATCAATTTTATGATCATGGCATCTGGCGCAACCAATGGTGGTACCAAGAAAAGTTTGGCCTGTGGTAGAAACAATATCATCGAGTTGATCAAAATAAGCCAGTTCGCGGTCAGCGGGTTCATCATCCCAAATACCAAGTCGATAGTAAGCGGTTGCGACCAAACTATCTCTGCTTACTTTTTCAATTTCATCGCCAGCGAGTTGTTCTTTGATGAATTGGTTGTAGGGTTTGTCTGAGTTGAACGATTGGATTACATAGTCGCGATATTTCCAGGCATTGGGTTTGGTGCCATCGCGTTCGAAGCTGTTGGTTTCTGCATAGCGGACAAGATCAAGCCAATGGCGGGCCCAGTTTTCACCGTAATGCCTAGAGTTTAAAAGGAGATCAACTCGTTTTTCATAAGCATCTGGGGAAGTATCTTTAAGAAATGATTCTGTTTCTTCGATTGAAGGAGGCAGGCCTATCAAATTAAAATAAAGTCTGCGTAGCAGGGCAGTTTTCTCTGCGGGTAAAGCTGGTGTTAACTGATTTTGTTCGAGCTTCGAAAGGATGAATGCATCAATGGGGTTTTTGACCCATGCTTGATCCTTTACTTTGGGAATGGTTGGATTTTTGACAGCCTTGTAGGACCAGAAGTTTCGGGCCTCGGCATCCACCTTGGGCGGGCCATGCTGCTTCGCAACCGCCTTGCCTGAAGAGTAAGGCACACCCGATTTGATCCATTTTTCTAATATCTCGATTTGCGATAAAGGTAGCTTGCCCTTTGGGGGCATTTTCAGTTCGCCATGGCGGATGGCATCAATCATCATGCTGGTGTCTGGTTTTTCGAGGGAGACAACTGCGCCATTATCGCTGCCTTTAAGGAGGGCTTCGCGGGAAGACATATCCAAGCCGCCTTTGACTTTCTTTTCTGCACCATGGCAGGAAAAGCAATGGGCTTGAAGGATGGGCTGAACTTCTTTTTCGAAGAAATCCGCGGCAGGTTTGGCAGGCTCTGCTGCGAAACTAATGGGATTAAAAATGCATGCAATTACCGGTACCAAGTATAAATAATTATTTAAGAAACGAGCCATAACTTCTCCAGGCAGGTATGCAAATAGCTTCAGACTTCTATATTTTACCAAAAATTCACAAACTTGAAACCTCTATTATTTCTTGAAAAACAGCCATTTTAATCAAATCTTCTTATTCCTTAACCTTTTTACACGATTGGGTTTTCATAATCTTTTAATATGTTGGTTTTGTATCCTGATACTACTTGACCTACGATTGAACAATGCCCAAAAATATCCCTAATCCGAAACATAAAAGCCAAAACCGAGCTGGCTTGCTCAGGCATTTAAATACTCGCGAAGTATTGGCGATGCTTTTGAAGCATGGCGAACTTTCGCGTGCAGATCTCACCCGCTTAACCGGCATCAGCGGCCCGACTGTAACCCGAACCGTTCAAGATCTTCTCGATGCCAAATTGGTTGAAGAAGGCGAACCTTCCAAGGCGTTGCTTGGCAGGCCCGGTAAAATGATTCACCTTGCCACTTCCAAGGCTGGGGTCATGGCACTTGTTATTGGGCAGGATGCTTGCGAAATATCAGCATCCGGCCTTGATGGTAAGTTGCAGGGCAATTTAGATCGGTTCCCCATGCCAAGGTCGTATTCTGAATTTCTCAATCTTGTCAGCCAAAAGCTTAAACTGGCAAAACCCAAAAATGGCGTCAAGTTGATGGGGCTTGGGGTTAGCACGCCCGGCCTTTTCAATCAACTCGAGCACAAAATATCTTCATGCCCATCGATTCCGTTTCTCGAAAATCAAATGCTTGCAAAAGACCTCGAAGCCAACACCGGGTTCGAAACTTTTCTGCTGCAAGAAATGCATGCCCTCTGCTTGGCTGAATCCATCTTTGGCGAATCACGCAATCTTTCTAACTTTGCTGTTATCGATATCACCCATGATTTTGGTCTAGGTGTTGTTTCTAATGGGCAGCAACTTCAAGGGCATTTGGGCCTTGCGGGAAATCTCGGAAAGCTTCCCATCGACAAAAATGGCGCAACCCTCGATGCAGTCGCTACGGACGATTTCTTTTGTAAAACCATAGCTAGGCTCGCTGATTCCAAGATTGATATTCAGGGCGCGATCAATCTTTTTCGTGGGGGCGCAGTGGATGCCATGAATGAAATCAATCTTATGATTGATCATATTTCCACGGGTGTCGCTACGGTTGTTAATCTCTTCAACCCGGAGCGTATTTTCATCATAGGTAAACTCCTTGATGCGCACCCGGATCTCTTTGTTAATCTCCTCGAAGCCACGCGCAGAAAATCTATCAAGGCCTCCTTCATCGGTTGTACTATCACTAGATCGAAGGCAAATAGTCGCCTAGGTGCGGTATCTGCCGTAATAGGGAAATTGACCACGGGCAAAAAATTCTCCCTGAAATAGTCGCCCAATTATTAACTGTTGGGCCGAATGGCTTTGCCTTAGGTTTAGCTGTGCGTATTCCTACGAAGCATGGTATAATAACACCAAAGGGGAATTTAATCATGACAATCGTAACGATGGAAGAAGCGCAAGCTCATCTGCCCGAACTTGTCGCTCATCTTGGAAGCGGCGAGGAACTAATCATCACCCAAGACCATAAACCCATCGCCAAATTGGTGCGTGAAAATCCCCCGTCCCGCAAACCGCGAAAAGCGGGAAACTGCATTGGCATGATCCGGATTGTCGCAGATGACGATGAACATTTGCAAGACTTTGCGGAGTACATGTAATGCGCTTGTTACTGGACACTCATGCCCTGCTGTGGTTCGTTTTGAACGATGGCAAATTGAGCCGGGCAGTGGACTCAATTATTTCGGACTCTACAAATGAAGTTTTCGTCAGCCCGGCAACTTTTTGGGAGTTGGTTATTAAAGTTCGAACAAAGAAACTCGACTTGTTGTCGCCCTATGACGAGTTCATTCGAAATGGAATAGTTGGCAATGACTTCATGGTTCTGCCGATTGAAGCGAAGCATACCTCATTGTTGACGGATATGCCCTTTCACCACAAAGATCCGTTTGACCGGATTTTAGTAGCACAGGCCTTGGTGGAAGGACTTTCGATTATTAGTATTGATGCAATCTTTGATCAATATGGGGTTGGGCGAATCTGGTAGTTAACTCCGCATAGGTGAAGCAAACTGCCTGCGTTACGCCTTCTATTACGGAAATCTGAGAGCTATCTTCTTTATTTGATTAAGCTGCACTGCTTAAAAAGAGACCCGACTCTTTTCTTTACTCCCTGAAATAGTCGCTGGGGATTGCAGAGCGTTTAAACCGGGCCACTTTTGGCATTAAATT
>CAJCCR010000360.1 GCA_903960945.1 uncultured Planctomycetaceae bacterium | reverse complement strand
TTGATAACCGGCTTTTTGTTGACTGGAAGGTGATGCCTTATGATTCATGTTAAAAATCTCACCAAGTACTACGGCGATTTTCTCGCAGTGGGCGGTGTTTCCTTCGATGTTCTGAAAGGTCAGGTTGTTGGCTTCCTTGGCCCCAACGGCGCAGGTAAATCGACCACCATGCGTATCCTTGCCGGCTTTCTTACCGCTACCTCGGGTCAGGTTACCATCGATGGTATTGATGTTTTTTGGGATCCCGTCGCAGTCCGTAAACGCATTGGCTATATGCCCGAAAGTTGCCCCCTCTACCCAGAAATGCGCGTCGTTGAATACCTTACCTTCAGGGCAGGCATTAAAGGTATCCATGGTAGCCTCCGGGCCAAGCGCGTTGATGAATGCTTGAATCGTTGTTGGCTTGGTGAAGTTCGGAGCCAGATTATTGGCACTCTTTCCAAAGGGTATAGGCAGCGTGTGGGGCTTGCTGATTCTTTACTTGCAGACCCCGCGGTACTAATTCTAGATGAACCCACTGCAGGGTTGGACCCCACCCAGATTCGCGAAACCCGTAAACTTATTCGTGAACTTGGCTCTAGACATACCATCCTGCTTTCCACCCATATCCTTTCCGAAGTGGAGATGACTTGCGATCAGGCCATCATCATCAATCGTGGTAAAGTTGCCCTTGCAGGCCCTCTCGAAGACTTGCGCTCCAAGAATCAAACCTTGGAAGAAATGTTCATCAAACTTGTAGATAGGGAAGAATCCGCCTTGGCAGGTAGATGATTTTCTCTGTTGGAGATTTTATCATGCAGGAAATTACTTTAATTGAATCAACACAGCTTAGCGTAATTGCAAAGGTCATTGCGATCCTACTTGGTGCCGTTGTCTTTTTCATTACAAGCTACCTTATTCGTGGCCTTTATAGTGCAAGAACTCTTTTACGCAGAGAATTCAGCGCTTACTTTCTTTCCCCCATCGCCTATGTTTTGTTTGTTGTTTTCCTTGCAGTCACGGGCTACCTTTTTCATCGAACCTTCGATCTTTTAACAACCGCTGGCCCCAAGGGAACAGAATTCCCCATGCAGGCCATGTTTGCTGATGAACGATTCTGGCTCGTGTTTCTCTTCATCCCGCCAATCCTTACCATGAGGCTTTTTGCTGAAGAACGCAGCGCTGGTACCTTGGAAATGCTGATGACTGCACCACTCCTCGATTGGCAGGTAGTGCTATGCAAATACCTTGGATGCCTGGCTTTTTATGTTGTCCTTTGGCTTCCCACTTTCTGTTATCTTCCCGCTCTTCTAGGTTGGCATACTTTCGAATTGAATGCTCCTTCAGGCTTTGCTTCCTTTGTTTTTATTTTCGGATTAATTGTCTTTCTCGCAGGTGTTGTGCTTCAGTTCCCCGTTAATCTTGAACCATTCTGGAGGCTTTCTGGCTTGCTCATGATTGTTTCAGGTTTGGTCATCGGCATTGTTGGAGGCATGAATCATTTCCAATCCGATGCGCCACACCTCATTGATTTTCAATCAGAAATTGATCCCTTCCCTGTGCTTTCCACCTATCTCGGAATGTTCTTGGCGGGTGCGATGTTTCTTTCCATCGGCATTCTGGTCAGTAGCCTAGTAAAAGACCAAATGGTTTCCGCTCTCATTGCGATGGGCTTAAGCTTGCTATTTTTAGTCGCAGGGTTTTGGCGCCCAGAACAAGATGGCGGGTTGTTTTATCGCACCCTTTACTTCTTTAGTGTGCCTTTGCATTTCGAACGATCTTTCACTCGCGGTATTTTTGATACCAGACCCATTATCCTCTATGTCAGCACTGCGTTTTTCTGTCTGTTCCTTACTGTTCGAAGCCTTGAAAGCAGGCGCTGGCGCTAGGAAAATATTACCATGAAAACACAAATAGAAAAAAAAACCGGATTGTTCACTAGGTTTCATGCCTCGGTTCGACTCCTTGGCTTAACTGGCTTTCTCCTTGGTTTTGCAACTATCATCCTTGCAAACCCTGCTGATCTTGCCACCTCCGCAAAAGATATTATTGCCCAAATTCGTTCCCGCGAATTTGCAATCATTCCCCTGCTTGCCCTTGTGGGTTTTTTCATTGGCTTCGCTGCTATTGCTGTTGAACTCTTTATTGCATTAAGTTTCGCAGCAGGAAGAAAAAACGCAATGGGCGTTGGCGCCACCGCTCAAATAGCCCTTGCAACCATTCTGGTTTTAGGAGTTAACTTTTCTAGCTTCTATAATTACTCCTTGTTTGATTTTACCCGAGCCCACCTTTTCACTTTGCCCAAAGATCTTAAAGATAGACTTCAAAACCTTAAAGAAGAAACCACCATCGTTGTCTGCCAACTTCATAAAACCTATGGCAACTTTACCGACAAACCCGATCGTTATGACTATGCCGCTGAACGCCTGGTGGTGGGCAAGGTGAAGGACCTCGTGGATCAATTAAGGGAGTTTGGCCCACGCTTTAAAGTGGTTGTCCTTGATGTTGAAGAAGAAAGCTATGAGCGAAAATTAAATCAACTGACCCAGAGCGCACCAGAACTAAGAAAGGCGATTGAAACCGCCCCTGAGAATAGTATCTTCTTCTGGGCTAAAAAAGCGCCTCTTGCTTCTGCTGCCTCCACCGAAATTCTACAGCGAATCAGTTTCAACGAATTCTACAGACTCGATAAAACTTCTTCCCAGCTTGCAAACGAAGGGCGTGGCAATCTAGTGTTATTGCCCCAAGGCTCTGAAGGACTGGGCGCTGCAGAACCTTTTGTTCGTAGAATCCTAAGCCTTGATGCCCCCAAACCTAAAGTTGCAATCGCGGTCGTAGATGAATGGCTTACCTCGAAAGGTACCGATTCCTTCGGACTCGCAGGGTTACGAAAATCCCTCGAAAGTCAGGGCTTTGATGTCAAGGATCTTATCCTCCGTAAGCTGCGACAACGACCTTCCTCTTCCGTCGCTTATACCTTCGATGAAAGCAAATTGGATCGACTTGATCAAAGGCTGCGTAATCTTAATTTGAATCTCGAAAGGTTCGACAAAGGAATTGAGTCCCTTGGAAAAATGGTCACCCAATGGAAATCAACCCCTATCCCTGAACTTGAAAAAGCTTACGCGGAACTCCTTCGAGGCGGGCGACTGTCTGAAAACGCACGAAGGGACCAAGTGGAATATTTTGAAAGCGAACTGCGCAACATTCAAGATGCAAAAGAGCGTTTCAAAAAGCAAAAAGATGAAGCTCTCAAAGAACGCAACCTCCTCGATGTTGATTCCCTTGTTGAACAACAGCGTATGACCGATCTCGAAGCCAAAATGAATATCCTGCTCGCAGATTGTGACCTCTTGATTGTTCCAAGGCCCACACTTCATGATGTAATTACCGATGATCGCAATCTTCCATTCTGGTTGCATGGGCTAGAAAAAGCGCAGATCAATGCAATGCAGAATTTCATCAAGAAAGGTAAACCTGTGTTTGCACTTCTTGGTCCGGTTTCTGAACCCTCGGATCAGGGCCCTGTGCCCCCAGGCTTTATTGCTAACGATGGGTTCGAAGATATGCTCGGAAAACTTGGCTTTCGCTTCGGTAAACAAACCATCCTCTTCGATGAAGAAGTTGAAGGCTTTGGCGAACAGATGGCTGGGCTGCTCACAGGCGGTACCGCAGTCAAGATTCCACCCTTGCTGCTAAATTGGAATGAAGGTGCAGGTAGGCCACCCGCGCTCAAACCCAATTACCCTGAAAAGGCTCACCCCATCCGTGAATCCATGCGACTTACTGCCCGCAGCCAATCACCAGATAAACCTTTGGAATTGCGACTCAGGCATCCCAGACCAATTTATTTCGAATCTCCCAAAGGTATGAACCTCGTTTACAACCCCGATTTGTTTCAGACATCGCAAGACTCCTGGAACGAAGCTCAACCCTTCCCAGAAATGCAGCCCAATTCGGGTGAACGCAAGGCGCCCGCTTATAACCCCGATGATAAAGATCCTAACAAAGGTAATCTTGATGCCAAGCGCAGGGGACCTTTTCCTGTGGGCGCTGCTGCTGAAGTTCCACTACCCGAAGAATGGTTTGGTAAAGAGGAAAAGCATCCACCAACGGTAAGGGTCGCTGTGATCGGGGAAAGTTGGTTTCTTGTAGGCCCGGATCTTCCCCCTGTAAAAGAGAGGCTTGTCTTGGATGTTTGCAACTGGCTTCTGGGCAGGGATGATTTTCTGCCAAGTCCCAGCACACCGTGGAAATTTCCCAGAGTGGAACTTTCTGCTCAATCACAAGACCTATGGTTGTGGGCATGCCAACTGGGTTTACCTGGGATGTTTGCTTACCTTGGTTTTGTTGTGCTAATTCTGCGCAGAATGCGCTAGTTAAATTATTGTAGACATAATCGAATTTGCCTTGGAGTGACTAGGAATGAATTGGAAAACAACTCTTGTTCTGGGCTTTTTTGTGGGGGTTCTTGCCATGTTTTGGCTGGATCGCAGGCCCACGGCTGAGCAATCAATTGATAAGACCGACTTGGCCCCTTTGGAAAATATCCGTGCTACGCATCTGCGGAAAATTGAAATCATCAAAGGTAATCAAATTGTTAAATTAGATCGCAATTCAGAAAACGAAGCTTGGAGTCTCCCCGGAAAATGGCCCACCCGTACCTCGGAGGTTAACAAAATTGTTGATCTCCTTCTTGGCCTTCGTTCCCGCTTCGCCCCCGTTAAAGATAAAGTCCTTAATAATCCTGAACTTGTAATCAAACTCGCTTGGCAAAATCCAAACTCTCAGGACCTCGAAAATATCACTCTCGAATTCGAATCTGATCCCGTTACCAACTTGGAAAATAAATTCTCCCTCCCTACCTTTGTGCGCATAACTGAAAAGAATCTCGTACTAAGGTTGGGGCCAGGCCTTGTTGCATCGCTTGATCATCCCGCAGACTTCTTCCAGCAACGCAGATTGTTCCAAGGCGAGAGATTAGTTGCAACTGCCAAGGAAGGTTCTCTTTCCTCTTCCCAGAAAAATGAAAAACTCCTCGCTAAATCCGTCTCCGTTAATTTTGAAATCGAAGGTAAACAAACTTCTTTCAACCTTGTAAACAACTCAGATGATTGGCAGCTTTCCAAACCTGTGGGCAAAGATAACCTCGATCCCAAAGCCCGCGATGCATTCCTTGGCGCTATCCCAGACTTGTGGGCTGAAAAATTCGTCGCGCAAGATCTTGCCAAGGCCGGGTTGGCCAAGCCGGAAAGAACTCTCTTAGTTACCCGTAATGATGGTTCCACTATTACCCTGCAAATTGGGAATGTCTCTTCCACCAAAACCAGCAAGAAGATCAGGCCACCCGTACCCGGTACTCCCCCAGGAATGCCCCCACAAGAAGAAACCATCATTCAAGAAATGCGCTTTGCTAAAATTCTTGATAACGATCAAATCTTTGAAATCAATGGGGATGGCCTTAAGAATATTTTTGTATCGGTTGATCAAATTCGTGACCCCATGCTTGCACGAATCAATGCTGCAGATGCAATCAAATGTGAAATCCAGCAGGGAAGTACATCGCTAGCACTTGTAAAAAAAGAGGGCAGATGGAAAATCGAATCGCCCGTACAAGCTGATGCAGATCCTGAAAAAGTGAATGAACTCCTTACTAAGCTTTCCACCTTGGAGGCTCGGGGTGCAGATGTTATTGATAATCCCAAGCTCGCTGATTTCGCATTAGAAAAGCCCGAGAATAAAATCACCATTACTTTGGAAGAAGAAACCAAACTCTTGGCCAAAGATAAAGCCCCTGAAAAGAAAACCCGTTCAGTCACCTATTTCCTAGGTAAAAAAGATGCTAAGGCAAAGAAGCTTTATGTTGTAGTGGATGGTTTTCCCAGAGTGAATTTTGTTGATGAAGTTGTTGCAACTCTTGCTGCTCGACCTGCAATGGCTTACAGAGGCAAGCGGATTCTTGATCTTGCTACCACTGATATTAACGCAATTAACATCAAGACAAAATCCTCGGACATCTCTTTTTCTAAAGCCCCTGAAGGCAAGTGGGTGCTTCTCAATCCCAAGGGTGTTGAAATCGATGATCCAAAAGTTTCGCAGCTTGCAAATTCCCTCTCCACATTTGAAGTTGCTGAATTCCTTGAAGAAGTACCAACCAAGGAAGATTTGGCCAGTAAGTATGGCTTGGATCAACCCATTGTTACTTTGGAAATTGGCTTGGCAGATGCCAAGAAACCCTTAAAAAAAATGATCATTGGGAAACCTCTGGCCCCAAAACCAGGTTTCTTTGCAAGATTAAATACCGAGGGGCCTGTATTTGTAATCGGCAATGATTTAGTTGCCAGCCTTCAAAAAGAAACACTCTCTTATCTTCCCCAAGACTTCTGGAAACTTCTTTCCAACGAAATCACCACAGTCAAAATTAATCGACCTGCAGGGAAATTTTCCCTTGAACGAGGTGAGGCAGGTTGGAAAATTAGTGCCCCTTTTACTGCAACTCCCTTTGCTGAAAAAATGGAAGAGCTTGCCAAGGAGATCGTTGCACCAAAAGCAGATAGCTTTGTAGCTTTGGATTCTAAAGAAGATGCAAAGTTTGGTTTTGACAAGCCATTCCTTCAGTTAACCGTGAATGATAAGGATAAAAAAGAAAAGACACTTTTACTCGGGAAAATTGTTTCTGAAGAAGCAGGTACTAGGTATGCAAGGCTGAAAGATAAAGCTCCCATTGCAATCGTAAGTTCTGCGTTTGTAAAAGCTGTTGATGTTGATGCCCTGGATCTTCTTGATCCCTTGGTGATGAAGCAAGACCCTTCCAAAATTAAAAGCTTTAAGATCGAATCATCTACCAATAATATAAACATCATCCGGGAAGGTGAAACATGGAAAGTCAACGAACCTAAAGCGGGTGCTTTCAATGCAGAACCGGAGGCCGTCTTTTCATTACAGTCCCTTTGGTTTAATCTTCGGGCAGATGGTTTTTCTGCTTATGGCCCTAAGGGTGAAGTCGCTACCTTTGGATTAGATAAACCCTCAACCAAAATTGAAATCAAACTCAGCAATGAAATGGGCAAGGAAGAATCCAAAACCTTGGAAATAGGCACAGACGTTAAAGGTAAATCAGGTTCCAAGTATGCCAGATTTAAAGGGGAACCTGCGGTATTCAATCTTCCTGCTGCAACTATCTTGATTTTGGAACGGACCTATCTCGCTTATGTTCCCCGTGAAATTCTTAAACTTAAATCCGATGATGTTGAGTCCCTGACTCGTACCGGAATTCCAGGCGAACTAGAAATAAATCGCAAAAATGAAGTTTGGTCACTCAGTAAACCAAAAGTTGAAATCGCTGATGAGCGCACCCTTAATGATCTTGTTGCAATTGTTTCTGATCTTAAAGCCGATTCCATAGCAGCGTTTCCTGCTACAGATCTCAAACTATTTGGGCTTGATACTCCCTTTGCTATTGTTGGTTTCAAACTTAAGGATCAAACTAAAAAAGTTCTCCTTGGTAAAGAGGTTGAAGGAAAGAAAGGTTCCCGTTATGTCAAATCTGAAGATGGCAAAGCTGTTGGCGTACTCTCTGAAGTGATTGTTAAAAAGCTGATTGCTTCGCCTTTGTTTTATCGGGATCGTAACATAACCCGCTTTCCCGATGCGGATCAACTCTTGCTTGAAAGAGGACCTCGCAAATCAACCTTTGCCCGAGTCGATGGCAACTGGAAAATGACCGAGCCGTTTGCTTCTGAAGCGGATCAGCAACAACTTGATGACGCTTTAGATGGGCTTGCCAGGCTTCGTGCTGATGAACTTGTTGTTGAAAAACCAACTCCAGAAGACCTAACCCGCTTTGGTTTAGATAAACCTGAAACCCGCTGGCAGATTAAAAACGCAGGTAAGTTGCTTCTTGAAATCAACATTGGTAAACGCGATGAATCTGCAACCCGCTGCTATGCTCAAATCGCGGGCAAAGATCTTGTTTTCCTACTAGATGTTAAACAAACCAATTGGCTTCAGGGTGAATTTCGAACTCGTACCGTTTGGGCTACACCCCTCGATGCCGTTCAAATCGATTCAATCAAAGTCACCTCTTCGAATAATAATTTCGAACTCGCTAAACGAAATAATGTTTGGGTTTCAGTTCCTAAGCCAACCGATCGCATCAATGATGTTTTGGTTAACGCTATGCTCGCTTCACTTGCAGGGTTGAAACTCGAACGCTACGTGGTGGATAAAGGGGCATCTTTAAATCTATTCGGGCTTGATCCGGTTGAAACAACCATCGAAATAGGAACGCCCATGGGTAAAAGAACTCTGCTGATAGGCAGGCAGGAAGGTGGTTCTAAAAAATACTACGCACGCATTGCCGATAACAAGCAGGGTGATGTGTTTCTTATTAGCGAAGCGGATTCCATGATCATCATGAAGCCTGCCGCCTCTTTAATCAAATCAGAGAAGTAAACTAAATCTTAGGAAGTTCGAAACCCTTGCGGGCTTCCCTGCATCAAAGGCCCTTAAATCAGAGGGATTAAATCAGGCAGGAATAAAGATATAACACCCTTGAATGGTTCAAGGTTAAACCAAATTTCCAGCGCAATGCCTAATTGTTGCTTTAAAACAGTTCGCGGATGGGGATGCCGTTGTCGAGCAAATGCTGCGGTCTGCCATTGGGATCAAGAATGGTGGTTAACGGATTGATGTTCAAGGATTTATAGAGGGATGCGAAAATATCTTGGAAGGTGACAGGGCGAGCAACAACCCGTGCGCCATGATGATCAGTTGCCCCAATGATTTGGCCGCCTTTGAAACCGCCACCCGCAAGAAGGGCAGGGCTGACTTCGGGCCAGTGGTGTCTGCCACCGGATTTGGGATCAATGCGTGGCGTTCTGCCAAATTCACCCCACACAACAATCGCAACATCATTCAACATACCCCGGTCTTCAAGATCAGTGATAAGCGCATGGATTGCATTATCGACGATGGGAAGAAGTTGTTTCATGCGGGGGAAATTCGCCTCGTGGGTATCGAAGTCGCTGAATGAAACGCTGACACATCGAACCCCTGCCTCAATCATGCGTCGTGCCATGAGTAGCTTTTTCCCTGCGTTGCCATCTTCGCTGGTTGTGAATCGTTTGGCTTCATTTAGTGGGAAAGAGTATTTTGCAACAGTGCTGGGGGCTTCTTTTTCAAGGTCCATTGCGTTTGCAAGTTTGCCAGAAAGGATGATGCCAACAGCTTGTTGGGTGAACCGATCGAGTGCATCCATCGAACCTGAAGCATCGAGGGATTTGCGGGATGCATCGAAGCTGGAAAGTAATTTGGTGCGATCGCTTACAAGGTCGGGTGTTAAGCCTTCAACAAGATTGAGCTGGATGGCATGTGCTTTACCTCGTTTTGCGAGTTCGCCTTTCATGCCTGATTCGAGTTCGCGTGTAAAGAGGTGAGAGATGTCGGGTCTGAAAGGTGTAAAAGTAGGGCCGAGGAAACCGGGGCGTGCACTATTTCGCACCTGGGGTCTGCCTTGCATGATATCAACGAAGGCGGGAGCCTTATCGCTTGGTGAGCCTTGAAGTTTAGCAAGTACGGAACCAAATGCGGGTTTGCCACCGATGTTGGATTGGTCTTTTGCAGCAAAGCCGGACTGGCATTGAAAACCATCGTGAGCGCCAGCAGAGCCAATAAGGGAGCGAACAAAAACGCACTTGTCTGCGATTTGCGAAATCTTGGGAAGAAGTTCACCAACCTGCAAGCCTGGAATATTGGTAGCGATGGGTTTGAATTCGCCACGGATTTCAACAGGTGCATTGGGTTTAAGATCGAACATATCTAATTGGGGGGGCCCGCCATCGAGGTGGATGTTGATCACTGCTTTGTTGGAAGATTGAATACCCGCAACAGATTCGGCTTTGAGTAGATCGACGAGGGATAATCCTGAAAGGCCCATTGCGCCTGCGGTGAGGAAATGCCTACGGCTTGATTTTTGATTGTAGCTGCCAAAGATGGAAAGCATGAATTCATCCGGGTGGGAGGGTGCGAAGCTTGCTTAATAGGATAATAATACCCTACGAATGGGTTTAGATCAAGCAGATAGACGGAGCGTTTTTAAAGGTTCGATTAAGAAAACCTACTTATAAAGATGCGGCAATTCGCAGAATTAAAGTGAGGGTATCCTAGCGCCTGAATGGCAGCAGATATTTGAAGACAAAGTCGCAGCGATATTAAAGAAGTTATAAAGGTACAACTTCGAAGACATAATTGTCTGGGGATCGGAAGAAGAACCGTGCAAAGGATGTTGGGCGTTTTGCAGTGATGATTTCTGCGCCGTGCTGGGTAAGCCTTTGCTTTAAGGATTCGAATTCCTGTTCGGGCCAGCGAATGGCGATGTGTCTGCCATATTCCTGTTCAAACTTTAGCGAATCGAAATTCTTGTTTTCAAGGATGTGCAGTTCCTGCCCCGGAGCGATTTGCAGCCAAGCTGCAGTTACTGCAATGTTGCCTGGCTTTTCGATGGGTTGCCAATGCAATGTCTTGATGAAGAATTCCTTAAACGGAATAATGTTCTTAGTCAGAAGGGTGATATGAGCAATGGACATGATTGCTTTTACTGGCCCTTCATATAATGCCGTTCGATAAATGTTGTATCAACTTTGCCATCAACAAAGGCAGAGTTCATGAAAATCTCTCTGAAAATGGGGATGGTTGTTCTAATTCCTTCGACATGGAATTCAGCAAGCGCCCTGCGCATTGTGGCAATAGCCTCGGCACGAGTGGGTTTGTGAACCAAGAGCTTTGCAACTAGGGAATCATAGTTGGAAGGGACCCTGTAACCTTGAACCGCATGGGTATCCATGCGAACGCCTGGGCCGCCTGGGGGTTGCCATTTGGTGATTAAGCCAGGGAAAGGCCTGAACCCATTAGTGGAATCTTCAGCGTTAATACGGCATTCGATAGCACAACCCCGATGAACGATATCATCCTGCTTAAAGGAGAGAGGCAGGCCGGAGGCAATGCGGATTTGTTCTTTTACAAGGTCGACACCAGTAACGAGTTCTGAAACAGGGTGTTCAACCTGAATGCGTGCATTGACTTCGATGAAGTAAAAGTTATGGTCTTTATCGAGTAGAAATTCTACGGTGCCTGCGCTGTAATAGCCTGCGGATTTGACAAGCTTGACTGCAGCGGCACAGATTTCCTTGCGGACTTTATCGGGAAGATTTGGAGCGGGGGATTCTTCAATAAGCTTTTGGTGCCTACGTTGCAGCGAGCAATCGCGTTCCCAAAGATGAATCACATTGCCTTGAGTATCGCCTAGAACTTGAACTTCGATATGGCGAGGTTGTTCGATGTATTTTTCGAGATAGACGCTGCCATCTTTGAATGCATTTTCTGCTTCTTGAACAGCGGCAGCAAGGCCCGAATGAAGGCTGATATCGTTATGAGCAACGCGCATACCTCTGCCGCCGCCGCCTGCCGAGGCCTTGATCAATACGGGGTAACCCATGGAGTGGGCCAGAGCAAGTGCTTCTTCGTCTTTGGTGATAAGGCCCTCGCTGCCTGGTACAACCGGAACGCCAGCCTTCTTGGCCATTTTTCGGGCTTCGTTTTTATTGCCTAGTTTGCGCATGGCTTCATGGGGAGGGCCGATGAATTCAATTTTGCAGGATCTGCAAACTTCAGCAAAGTGAGCGTTTTCTGAGAGGAAGCCATACCCTGGATGAATGGCTTGAACATCAGCAATTTCAGCAGCGCTGATAATTCTGGGGATGTTAAGGTAGCTTTCAGCAGAGTTGGCAGGGCCGATGCAAATAGCTTGGTCTGCAAGTGCAAGATAGGGTGCATCACGATCTGCTTCGCTGTAAACAGCGACGACTTCGATCCCCATATCTTTACAGGCACGAATAACTCGGAGAGCGATTTCACCACGATTAGCAACTAGAATGCGTTGAAACATGAGAATAATATCCGCCTGATAGGCGAGAACTCCTTATCAACCGTTGGGATCAACCCGGAACAAAACTTGGCCATACTCTACAGGTTGTTTGTTTTCGATTAAAATTTCAACAATGGTGCCTGTGCACTCAGCGAAGATTTCATTGAAAAGTTTCATGGCCTCGATCTGGCAGACCACGGTTTTAGGATTAACTTTGGCGCCTACCGCAACATAGGTAGGGCTACCTGGTTTTTCTTGGGAATAGAAAGTGCCTGGTGTTGGGCTCTTGATATCAATCAGGTTCTTGTTTGCAGCAGGTGCTGCAGAAGGTACAGCAGCAGGAGCAGTGGCTGCGGCATGTGCTTGAGCGGGCTGCTGTAAAACAGGAGCTGGCTGTTGCTGCATGATGGGTGCATAAACTGGAGCACTGAGCCCTTCTTTTTTAAGGCGGATTTTCTTTTCGCCATCTTGAAGATCGAGTTCGCTTAGCCCATGCTTAGACATAAGTCGAACAAGGTCACGAATCGTTTCGACCTCGAAGGGGTTCGTTTTACTGTTAGGTTTTTCAGCCACCTGCAACTCCTTTCAAAAGAGCATCCCTGATTAAAGGGTAAAAAACTTATGCGATGATATTATCATCGAGTTCTCTGGAAATTCCAGTCAGATATTCTGCACCCGAGGAAGTTACCAGAATATTATCCTCAATTCTGACCCCACCCCAACCCGGAAGATAAATCCCCGGTTCAAGAGTGAAGACCATACCAGGTTCGAGAACCGTCTCAGAACCAGGCCTTAACCATGGGGCTTCATGAATCTGTAAACCAATGCCATGCCCCAAGCCATGTCCAAAATACTCTCCAAAGCCTGCCTCTGCAATCAATTGTCTTGCAGCACGATCAACATCAAGGGCCTTAACCCCGGGTTTGATGGCATCAAAGGCTGCTTTTTGAGCCTTTTGCACCACCGAGTAAATCTTTCGCAGTTTATCTTTCGATTCTGCCTGCTCAGTTGTTTTACTAAAATTATGTGTGTCAAGAACTCGAGTCAGGTCGCTTTTGTATCCACTAGGGCTACTTGCGCCCCAATCTACCAGTAAAAGGCTTTCATTTCCAATGCAATGTTGTGAGGGAATTGCATGGGGAAGTGCAGCGTTTAAGCCCGCAGCTACTATAATTGGGAATGCAGCACACTGCGCGCCCATCGAACGCATCAACCGTTCCAGTTCATCTGCAACATTTTTTTCGGTTTGCGAAGGTGAAAGCGATTTAGAAAGCGAGACGAACGCATCCTGAGCCATCTGAATTGCAGCCCTGATGGCTTCGATTTCGATGGGTTCTTTAACCATGCGCTGGGTTTCAACCCGTTCCCGGGTGGCAAGCCAACTGCACTCGGGTAATATTTCTTTCAACGATTCAAAGTCGGAAACGGTAAGCACTTGGCATTCAAAACCAATTGATAGTGCCTTGATAGAGCGAATGGCTTCAGCAACCATGTCGAAAGTTTTTTTTGTGGGCGGCCTGATGATCGCTTCAAGTCCGGGGCATTCGTTCTTGATTTGTTCAGTGAAGCGGGCATCAGAAACTAGAATGTCTTTGTTTTTTGAAACCACCAGATGGCTGGCTTCCCCCTTGAACCCAGTTAGGTAGGTGACATTGGCAACCCCACTGATGAGGTAGGCATCAACACCATCTTGAGCAAGTTTTGCCCTTAAGCGATCTCGCCTTGCATTTGCATGGATATGGGGGTTCATGGTCATCCTTCTTGTGGCCCGTTTCGAAATTCTGCAACTAAAAGATCATGCATATGACCATTAGTGGCAAGGCTTTCAGGTTTAAACGGGCAGTAGGGTGAGCCATCGACCCGGGTGATTTTTCCACCCGCCTCGTTCACGAGAACAATACCTCCTGCAACATCCCAAACATGATTATCGAAAGCATAAAACACATCGCATCTCCCGGAGGCGATGTACGCTAGATTAAGCGCGGTTGATCCAATTCTTCGAACCGCCTGGCTTCTGTGCGAGAAATGCTTCCACCAACTGAAAAGATGCTCCATGCCTCTTACATTGTAAGGGAAACCAGTGGTGATCATCGCTTTGCCAAGGGATGTGATCGAGCTGGTTTTCAGAGGCGTGTCATTGACAAAAGCTCCAAGCCCTTTGGCGGCATGAAACATTTCGTTTCTGGAAGGGTCGTGGACCACGCCAACAACCATCTCGCCCTGATAATAAAGCCCAATAGAGATAGCGTAAAGGGGTAGATCATGAACATAGTTGGTTGTGCCATCGATGGGGTCAACAATCCAAGTAGGGGGCGCATTTGGGCCTGGGTCTTTCTCGCCCTTGCCATCTTCTTCTCCAAGGAAATCGTGATCTGGGAAAAGGTTTTTGAGATGCTCGTAGATGGCTTTTTGGGAAGCGGTATCTGCATCGGTGACAAGATCGTAAAGTCCTTTTTCGCGAACCGAGAAGTTCTGCCTCATGGAAAGCAGTAGATTAGAGGCTATTTTTGCAGCCTCGCACGCCCCTTTTTTCCATTTCAACAGATCGCTCATGCGTGTACCTTCCAATGGTAATACGATCATTAAGTAACCAAGGATAAGATATTGTTTTCTAAAGAAAAGTTCCAATAATTCCCTTGAAAAACGCATGCGAGTTTTTGAATGAATAAGGCCCCTGGTGTTTGAGCCAGAGGCCTTGTTTTCGTTCATCCTGTCAATTCTAAAAGAATGACTAGATAAGCTGGGTCTTGCCAGGGACAGCTACAGTCCATTCTGGAAGAACCGTGTCTTTGTTGAAGTTTTCAGGCATCAACCGTTGCTTGGAATTCAAGGCTTGTTCCCATGAGATTTCCTTGCCTGTATAAGCTGACATACGGCCAAGAACTGCGGTAAGCGAGCTCTCGGTGACAGTCTTGAGTTCGTTTAGCGGTTTGCCTGCACGAATGCTCTCGATCAAATCGGTATGTTCCTGAACATAGGGGTCTATGTTCCTTTGATTCCTAGCAACAACAGGCTTGCCATTGATGGTGTAGGTGTTGACCTGGCAAGAGCCTTTGGTTCCTACCACAGCTTCGGAAACACTGTTGGCACAGTTGCTGATCTGCCTGCACATGGAATGGACATGAACGCCATTCTGGTATTCAAAATCGATTGAAAAGAAATCGAAGATGATGCCATACTTGGGGTCATTTCGGGTGCGATGGCCCATGCCTACGGCTTTGATAGGATGGCCGCGCAATACCCAGTTCATTACATCGATGTTATGAACATGTTGCTCGACGATATGGTCGCCACACAGGTAGGTGTAGTTATACCAGTTGTTGAGTTGGGCTTCAGCGGGTGTCATACCTGGTTTTGGATCGCGGGACCAAAGGATACCTTGGTTCCAATAGCAACGGCCACCAACGATGTCGCCAATCGCGCCTTCGTGAAGTTGCTTGATGGTTTCGATGTAGGCAGCTTGATGCCTACGTTGTGTGCCTGCAACAATACCAAGTCCGCTAGCATTGGCTTCATCATAAGCAGCCAAGCAATCGCGAGCAGTGGGGCCATCCACGCAAACGGGCTTTTCGGTGAAGATATTCTTCTTGGCCTTAACCGCAGCCATGATGTGGATGGAGCGAAACCCAGGCGGGGTTGCGAGGATGACATAATTGATCTTGGGATCGTTCATGATTTTCTGGTAGGCATCAACTCCAGAATGAACTTTGTCATCAGCGATTTCAACTTTGTTGTTAAGTTCTTTAACTTTTGGATCATCCTTGGCAATGCCTTTCAAGCGGGCTTGAAGGCCCTTAGCTTGGGATTCAAAAGCATCTGCGACAGCGTGAATGGTGACATTGCGTGCAGAATTCAAGACGTTGTGTGCAGCGCCACTGCCACGACCGCCGCAACCAACCACGCCCACGCGGATTTCGTCGCTACCTTGGGCATACGCGCCTGCGGGAAGAACTGCGTTAAGGGCGATGCCCCCTGCAGCAGCCATGGTGCTGGTCTTGATAAAGTCTCTTCGATCGGAAGCGCCTTGTTTCTTACTCATTTCGGATCTCCAATAGGGGAAAGGACTGAAAATACAAAGATAAACTCATGAAACTACAAACGAACTAATCACTTTGTTTGGTTACCTTGGATCGAAGGGACAAGAGGTTTTCCTGTTCTTCGACTGGCCTTACAACTCGGAAACCAACGAATTCCGCACTGGTCAGCCACCAGATGCTCTGGGGTCGTTGCGGATCAAGCTTGATCCAGGTTTTGTCGGAACCTCTGCGGCCCGAACTTCGAAGGCCTACAGGTTGGTCTGCCCAAGAGCCGCCTCGGGCTACATGCGAAAATCTATTCTGGCTGGGTAATAATACAGGCGAAAGAGTCGCACGGTCTTTAGGGAAGGTGCCATAGGAATCTTTTTTGTAATGATCAAGGCACCATTCTGAAACATTGCCATGCATATCATATAAGCCCCATGGGTTGGGTTTTTTCTGCCCTACCTTGTGGGTGATTTCTTCAGAGTTGGCAGCAAACCATGCGTATTCGCTACTCTTTGATGGGTCGTCACCGAAAGAGTAGGGGGTTGTGGTGCCAGCTTTGCAGGCATATTCCCATTCAGCTTCTGTGGGCAGTCTGTAATTCTTGCCTGTTTTTCTGCTCAACCAGCGGCAATATTCCATTGCAGCATGATGGGTGATACAAATAACGGGCTGTCCATCGCGGCCGTGGCCAAAAGTTTCGTCGGCATAGGGTGGAGTGGGTCGGGTGATTGCATCCACGCCTTTAGGATCTACATCTTTGCCATCAAGTTTGGGTTGGTCTTCGGTTTTCCAGTATTGGTCGTATTCATCCCAAGTAACTTCGCACTTGCCCATCCAGAACGATTTTACAGCCACGGGGTGTTGGGGGCCTTCATCTTCGAGGCG
>CAJCCR010000359.1 GCA_903960945.1 uncultured Planctomycetaceae bacterium | reverse complement strand
TTTAAATGCGACACATTTCTGAAAAACCTCGACTGCAAGGCTTTCTATTACTTTCATCACATCGTCCTGATTCACAAACGACATTTCCACATCCAACTGGGTGAATTCAGGCTGACGATCTGCCCGCAAATCTTCATCTCTCAAACAACGCGCAATCTGAAAATACTTATCATATCCTGCCACCATCAACAATTGCTTGTATAGCTGTGGCGACTGGGGTAACGCATACCAAGAGTTTGGCCAAACCCTACTAGGCACAAGATAATCACGTGCGCCTTCAGGGCTACTTCGACCCAACAACGGGGTTTCAAGTTCTAAGAAAGACAAGTTATCAAGATGATCCCGGATCACCTTGTTCATCCGATGCCTCATGGCAAGAGTCGCATGCAAGCTTGGCCTACGAAGGTCAAGATACCTGTACTGCAACCTTACATCCTCGCCTGCGAGTTCAATGCCCGGAAATTCAGTTACTTCAAAAGGAGGCGTCGGGCATTCATTAAGGATCTTCAATTCCAGCGCAAACAACTCGACCTCACCGGTGGCATGATCGCGATTTTCTTTACCGGGCAAGCGCTTTCGGACTTTGCCTCGAACAGCAACGACAAATTCCCTGCCAAGTTTCTCTGCAAGTTTGAACATTGGAAGGTTGGAGGAATCTGCTTCAAACACAACTTGGGTGATGCCATAGCGATCGCGGAGATCGATAAAGACTTGATCTTTATAGCCACGATAAGCGTTAACCCAACCGTTAAGGGTAACCTCATGATTTTCGTGGGAGACACGAATTTCGCCGCAGTGGTGGGATCGACGCCAGTTGTCATTCAAAGTTGGATTGCTCACGGAAACACCCTTTAAGAAAAACGAAGCTTCATTAAGGAAATTGTAATGAAAATAGGGGTGAAAGTCTGAAAAAGCAATGAAAGTGAGGCAAAAACAGCAAATAAAGGGTGAGATTTCCCGATTAAACCCATTATTAAAGCTGGAAGGATAGAAACCTTATTCACATCAGGGCTTAAAAAGAGTTTTCCCCGAAAGCATACGATTGTTCTAAAAATATTTAAAGCTTACTTCCCCACATGCCCAAACCAAGTGATTCTTCTTACTGGAAAATCATTCGCAACCTTGTTCAGCAATGACTCTATTGGGTCATAGATCTCAGCAAGGCCATCATCAATTCCTCTAGAGTTCTCTTGAAGCAATATCTGAACTGGCTGGCTTTGGTCTGCTCCTATGGTTATGTACTCTGAAAGATTGCTTCCCAGCATTCTTGGGGGCAATGGCTTGTCACCTAGAATTTCTGCCGGTGTCTTGCCTGCTGGCCATGAATCTTTCGATGCTAGTAAAAGTATTGTCTCCAAGCCTGGAGATGCATCAAAACGAATTGCTTTTCTGGTTGGGCTACCGTCCTTTACACCAAGGGGTGGCCAGGATAGTTCTTTTAAAGGCCCAGGATGATTAGGGATATCATTTAAGGTGATTTTTCCAAGGCCCGTTCCATCAAGAGACCATGGATATAAGGGTTTAACTTTTCCATCGGCTTGAACGAAGAATAAATAGATGTATGCAGGTTGGTTGAACTTAGCCTCCACAAACATTAAATCGCCTGGCTTTGCCGGAAGAGTCCCCGCAGAAGGAAGTTTAAGCCATGACGCTTTTTCAACGCCTTGCCCAGGCCGCACGAATATCTCAAACTTCTCACAAGTAAGTTCAGCTACCACCTCTATTGGGTTGTTGGAACCAACCTTGAAAAAAGCCAAAGCCAGCAATCCTAAAATAGCAACGAATGCTGCAGCACTACCAATAAGAAGGTTTCGTCTTTTCTTACGATTAAGCCAATGTTCTAATTGCTTGGCAAAGTCTTCCGCAGAAGAGAATCTGTCTTTAGGATTTTTAGCAAGGGCTTTAAGCAAGAGTTTTTCCAGATCAACGGGGATTAATGGGTTTAATTTACGAGGGCTATCCACATCAGCTTCCCTAGCCTTGATGAGTGCCTGAAAGGTGCTGGGCATATGAAAAGGAGCTTTTCCTGTAAGCAGTTGATAAAGAACAGCACTCAATCCAAAAGTATCTGAAGCGGGGCCAATGTTATCGAGGTCGCCCGCTGCCTGCTCTGGTGGTATCCACGCAGGTGAACCCATGATTTGCCCTTTCATAGTCAACGAACTATCTTCCAAAAGCTTGGCCAAACCAAAATCAGCAATGACAGCCTTGCCATCCTCATGAAACAGAATGTTTGCAGGTTTAAGATCTCGGTGCAGAATTCCTTTTCCATGGGCATAATGAATGGCATGTGCAAGTTCCGCCACCAATGCAACGGCCTTTTCTAGAGGCCAAGGCTGGTTCTTTGCCTGTTTGATTTTTTCTTCTAGGTCTCCGCCAGAAACATATTCAAGAACCAAGTACGGTTTGCCGTTGTACACGCCACAGGTAAATAGTTGCATAATACCCGGATGACGCATGCTGGCTACCGCATTGGCTTCGATCTGAAAACGTGCACTGGCATTCCCTTTAAGAATCTTGAATGCCACCTTGCGGGTTAGCCCTTCCTGGCGAGCTTCCCATACTTCACCCATTGCACCTTCACCAAGTTTTTTAATCAAGGTGATGCCAGGGGGGCCAGCCGGAACGCTGCTCGAAAGGCCAGCGGGGAAATCAATATTGGCCCTCAGCGGACTATCCAGCGTTTCTGGGACGAATCCAGCAGTTTCTTCATGCTTAGTTTTTTTTTCTTCAGGATCCATGATCAGCATTTCGGGTTAAGAATAAAATATAATCTTATTCTCGATTTTGAAAGAAGCTTTCGCAAGTAAATACCATCTACTATTACTTTAATTCCATGCGCCGGAGAGTATCCAAGCGGCCCAGTATATGGGTGGTAGCATTTCTCCTTTAGTACTGCTTTCTACCTTCACAGGTTCTTTCTTGGTCTCCTTAACCAACACGCTCTCATCATCTATACCACGATCCAACCCAGCAGCTTTTCCTTCTTTCATAACCCAAAGTTGCGCTTCCCTCAACGCTTCAAGTTTTCCCATCTTCTTTTCCCAAAGGTTGCCATAGAACCGAATCATTAATTCCTTGGTCGAAAGGTCTGGCACTTTCCATGAACTTGCTACCACTGTTCTGGCGCCAGCTAATTGAAAAGCTCTTTGTAAGCCGAAGATCCCTTCACCCCCTGCAGTTTTGCCCAAACCAGTTTCGCAGGCTGATAAAATTGCAAGTTCCACTCCGGTAAGATCAAGTTCTGCAACTTCAGATGCAGTCAAAATGCCATCATCCCCATTTCCCTTAGGTGGCAGATTGGCTCCCGCTAAAACTAATCCGGAGAGGAGCCCTGGATTTTCTCCAGTGACCACCACTTTTTCACCCATCATCCTTTTATTATCATCCTTCTTCGCCGACATTGCTTTAACAGCTTCATCCGCAAAGAACCCGTGGGTTGCAAAATGAAGGTATCTAGATTTAGGTGCGGATTCTCTTACCGATTGTTCGCTGGCTTTATTCTGGTTCAGTTCAAGCAAGCTTCCGGAAGGAAAATACTTCCTAAAGGAATTCTCAATGGATAAGATTTCGGCCTTGGTTCCTGGCAACCTATTCCACTTAAGGCCCTTGTCACCACGAACCGCCAGCAGGCCTGAAGTGTTGGATGGACTGATCGCCTCAACATCGTAGGCCACATCACCCAAGGCGAGCATGGATGCTATACCTGTGCTCTCTTTCTTGGTCAAAAGATCCGGCAATGTTTGCAGAAAAGGCACCACTGCAATGTTACGTTCCTCAATCAGGTACTTTTTAATGTCTTCACCAGGAAGAGCAGTAAAGGGCAAAGTGCCCAACATTCCATCTGGACTGATAATCACGGTCTTGGCCCCATCTAGGTGTTTGGCAATGGGAAGCCAGACTTTTTCCCTAAGGACCAAGGCAGGGTCTTGTGGGCCATCAGATGGCGATTTTCGAGTGGATAAAGAAGAGCGCCATTGAAATACTAAGTTGTTTAAACCCTCAGCGGATCCAAGCTCCAGCCGAACGATGGGCTTATCTTTTCTGATGACCCATGCTGCGTAGCGATTCTCAAAGACCAGTTTTCCTTGACCCTCCTTGGGCGGGGAGAAATGTTTGTACTGAAAAATATCGACCAAAGCAGCATCTAGGGCGATTATGTTTTGCAAGTCGGGAGGGGTAACCTTGGCAAGGTTTAGGGAAGGGATTTGTTTTGCTAATTCCTTTTCCAACTCTTCTTTCTTCTCGGATAGGGCTTTTACTTTATCTTGAAATACTTGTTCTTCGTTAGGTTTTGGGGTGCTGTTTAGAAGAGTGGCCAATTGGCGGATAGTATCGCTCAGTTCTTTCTTGAGGGGATCGTTGCCTTCAAGGGCACGAAGCAAGTTTTGCCTGCGATAAATCATCCCTTTCCAGGAAAGCACCTGATCATAGCCGCCACCGAGCGAATCGTTGGCTAAGGCATTGGTTAGGAAGCTATCTAAATAAACTTTTATATTGTTTGCCATCAGGATCTGGGCGTTTTCACTTTGGATGATGGCGGTGGCTTGCAAGAGGTCTGTGTGGATTTTGAATGCCTCGAGGTAAAGCAGTTCGGCTTTGGCATATTGAGCTAGGTTATGATAATGCAAAGCTAGGTTATTGATGCTGGTGGCGGTATCGGGGTGCTTGTCGCCTAAAACTTCTCTATTAATTTTTAGGGCTTCGAATAAAAGAGGTTCGGTCTTAGCATATTGCGCCTGCTCAAGATAAAGAATAGCTAAGCTATTGATACTGCTGGCGGTAGAGGGATGCTTGTCGCCTTGAACTTCCCTCCGGATTTTGAGTTCTTCTACAAAAAGGGGCTCCGCCTTGGCATATTGAGCCTGCTTATAATAAAGTGCCCCTAGGTTACCGATGCTATCGGCGGTATCGGGGTGATTATCTCCTTGAACTTCCCTCCGGATTTTGAGGGCTTCGAGGAGAAGAGGCTCGGCCTTGGCATATTGGCCCTGAACCGTATAAAGCGAAGCCAAGTAGTAGATGCTAGTGGCGGTATTAGGATGCTTGTCGCCTAGTATTTCCATGAGGCTTTTGAGGGCCTCTATAAAAAGAGGTTCGGCTTTGGCGTATTGGGCCTGCGCCTGATAAAGCAGCGCTAAGGTTTGGACGCTTCTAGCGGTATCAGGATGCTTATCCCCTAAAACTTCCCCACGGATTTTGAGGGCTTCCAAGTAAAGAGGTTCAGCCTTGGCATATTGGGCCTGCGCCTGATAAAGCACTGCTAAGTTGTCGAGGCCGGTGGCGGTATCGGGGTGCTTGTCGCCCAAAACTTCTCTGTAGATTTTTAGGGCCTCTACGAAAAGCGGTTTGGCCTTGCTATATTGGCTTTGATCTGAATAAATCGTTGCTAGGTTGTTGATGCTGGCGGCGGTATCGGGGTGCTTGTCACCCAAAACTTCCCTGCGCATTTTGAGGGCTTCTAAGTAAAGTGGTTCGGCTTTGGCGTATTGAGCTTGTTTTGAATAAAGCCCCGCTAGGTTGTTGATGCTGAGGGCGGTATCGGGGGGCCTGTCGCCTAAACCTTCCCTGGCAATTTTTAGGGCTTCTACAAAAAGGGGCTCCGCCTTGGCGTATTGGGCCTGCGCCTGATAAAGTATGGCTAAGTCATTTATACTGATGGTGGTATTGCGGTGTTTGTTACCGAGGACTTCCCTCCGGACTTTAAGGGCCTCTAATAAAAGAGGTTCGGCCTTGGCGTATTGGGCTTGGTGAGAATAAAGCTGTGCTAGGTTATTGATGCTGGTGGCGGTATCAGGATGCTTGTCGCCTAAAACTTCCCTGCGAATCTTAAGGGCCTCTACGAAAAGCGGTTCGGCCTTGGCATATTGCGCCTGCTCAGAATAAAGCATTGCTAGGTTGTTGATGGTGTTAGCGGTATCGGGGTGCTTGTCGCCCAAAACTTCCCTGCGGATTTTTAGGGCCTCCAAGCAAAGGGGTTCGGCCTTGGCGTATTGGGCCTGTTTATAATAAATCGTCGCAAGGTAACTGAGACTAGCGCCGGAGTCCTTATTATTAACCATTAATTCCCTATCGAATTTGATGGCCTCAAGATAAAGGGGCTCCGCCTTAGCGTAATGGCCTTGCCCGAAATAAAATCCAGCCAAAGTACGAATGCTATTGATGGTATAAGGATGTTTATCTCCCCGAGACTCCCTGTAGATTTTAAGGAGCTCTATCAAAAGAGGTTCGGCCTTGGCTTTTTGGTCTTGCCCAAAATAAAAAACTGCTAAGCTTTTTATACTTAAAATAGTATCGGGGTGCTTGTCGCCCAAAACTTCTCTGCGGATTTTTAGGGCTTCCAAGTAAAGTGATTCGGCGTTGGCGTATTGAGCCTGAGCAGAATAAAGCGCCGCTAGGTCGTTGATGCAGGAGGCGGTATCGGGGTGCTTATTGCCTAAGACTTCCCTACGGATTTTGAGGGCTTCCAAGTAAAGAGGCTCGGCCTTGGCGTATTGGGCCTGCGCCTTATAAAGCCCCGCTAGGAAGCTGATGCTAGAGGCGGTATTAGGATGCTTGTCGCCTAACACTTCGTTGTAGGCATTGGCATATTTGGGATCGAGTTCGATGGCTTTGTTGCAGTCAGCAATGGCCTTGTCGAATTGTTTGAGTTTGGCATAGGCAAATCCCCGGTTGTTGTAGGCATTGGCATATTTGGGATCGAGTTCGATGGCTCCGGTGTAATCGGCAATGGCCTTGTCGAATTGTTTGAGTTCCCAATAGGCATTTCCCCGGTTGTTGTAGGCGGTAGCATCTTTGGGATCGAGTTCGATGGCTCTGGTACAATCGGCAATGGCCTTGTCGTATTGTTGAAGGCCAAAATAGGTAGTTCCCCGGTTGTTGTAGGCCTTGGCCGATTTGGGGTTGAGTTCTATGGCTTTGGTGTAATCGGCATTGGCCTTGTTGAATTGATAAAAGTGTAAATAGGCATTTCCCCGGTTGATGTAGGCCCCGTCCGCTTTGGGTTCGAGTTCGATGGCTTTGGTGTAATCGGCGATAGCCTTGTCGTATTGTTTGAGTTTCCCATAGGCATTTCCCCGGTTGTTGTAGGCCATGGCATATTTGGGATCGAGTTCGATGGCTTTAGTGTAATCGGCGATGGCCTTTTCGAATTCGTTGAGTTTCCAATAGGCAACTCCCCGATTGTTGTAGACCATGGCATATTTGGGATTAAGTTCGATGGCTCTGGTGTAATCGGTAATGGCTTTGTCGTATTGGTTGAGTTTCCTATAGGCAACTCCCCGATTGTTGTAGGCCATGGCATATTTGGGATCGAGTTCGATGGCTCCGGTGTAATCGGCAATGGCCTTTTCGTATTGTTTGAATTCCCCATAGGCAACTCCTCGGTTGTAGTAGACCTCGGCCGATTTGGGATCTAGTTCAATGGCTCTGGTGTAATCGGTAATGGCCTTGTCGTATTGGTTGAGTTTCCCATAGGCCAATCCCCGGTTGTAGTAGGCCTCGGCCGATTTAGGATCTAGTTCAATGGCTCTGGTGTAATCGGTAATGGCCTTGTCGTTAACGGGGGGGGCCGAGGAGGCCAAAGGGGTATCTTCGGCATATTTCTCCTGACTAAAAAGATTAGCATCTTGTTTTTTAGGAGTAAGGGCCCTTTCTAAATCGCCCTTCTGTTGCCCAGTCAGTGGGATTTCCTTGGCTTTTTCTTGGCTCGCCCCTGATGAAGCTAGAATAACACATGCCATAAGCGAAAACAGTTTTGGTAATAAATGAAGCTTCATAAATGTATCTTTCGACTAAGGATTTTGGGGTTCATTATCCAGTTATCAAATGTTTAATTTACATGACTTTGATTTTTAACAAATACCATCTACTATTACTTTAATTCCATGCGCCGGAGAGTATCCAAGCGGCCCAGTATTTGGGTGGCAGCATTTCTCCCTTCGTGCTGCCTTCCACCTTTACAGATTCTTTCTTGGTATCCTTAACCACCACACTTTCATCATCAATGCCACGATCCAACCCGGCAGCCTTTCCTTCTTTCATAACCCAAAGTTGCGCTTCCCTTAACGCTTCAAGTTTTCCCATCTTCTTTTCCCAGAGGTTGCAATAGAACCGAACCATTAATTCCTTGGTAGAAAGGTCTGGAACTTTCCAAGAACTTGCCACCACCGTTCTGGCGCCAGCTAATTGAAAGGCTCTTTGTAAGCCAAAGATACCTTCACCCCCTGCGGTTTTACCCAAACCCGTCTCGCAGGCAGATAAAATTGCAAGTTCCACTCCGGTAAGGTCAAGTTCTGCAACTTCAGATGCGGTTAAGATGCCATCATCTCCATTTCCCTTGGGAGGCAGATTGGCCCCCGCTAAAACTAATCCGGATAGGAGCCCTGGATTTTCTCCAGTTACCACCGCTTTTTCACCCATCATCCTTTTATTATCATCCTTCTTCGCCGACATTGCTTTAACAGCTTCATCCGCAAAGAACCCGTGGGTTGCAAAATGAAGGTATCTAGATTTAGGTGCGGATTCTCTTACCGATTGTTCACTGGCTTTATTCTGGTTTAGTTCAACCAAGCTTCCTGAAGAAAAATACTTCTTAAAAGAATTCTCGATGGATAAAATTTCGGCCTTGGTCCCTGGCAACCTATTCCACTTAGCCCCTTTTTCGCCACGAACCGCTAGAAGGCCTGAAGTATTAGATTGGTTGGTTGCCTCAACATCGTAGGCCACATCACCCAAGGCAAGCATAGATGCTATATCTGTGCCTTCTTTCTTAGCCAATAAATCTGGCAAGGTTTGAAGGAATGGCACCACTGCAATGTTGCGTTCTTCAATCAGGTACTTTTTAATGTCTTCACCGGGAAGAGCCGTGAAGGGTAAGGTTCCTAAAAGTCCATCTGGACTGATAATCACAGTCTTGGCCCCTTCCAAGTGTTTGGCGATGGGAAGCCAGACTTTTTCCCTAAGGGCTAAGGCCGGATCTTGCGGTCCCTCGGAAGGAGATTTTCGAGTGGATAGGGAGGAACGCCATTGAAATACTAAGTTGTTAATATCCGCAGCGGATCCAAGTTCCAAACGAATAATGGGCTTATTTTTTCTGATAACCCAGGCTGCGTAGCGCTGCTCAATGACTAAATCAATCTTACCCTCTTTGGGTTGAGAGTGATAGTCGTAATGAAAAATATCGACCAAAGCAGCATCTCGGGCGAGTATGTTTTGCAAGTGTGCGGGGGTGACCTTGGCAAGGTTTAATGTTGGAATTTGTTTGGCTAATTCCTTTTCCAACCCTTCTTTCTTCTCGGATAAGGCTTTTACTTTAGACTCGTATTGATCAACTTCGCCCAATTTTGGGGTGCTGTTAAGAAAAGTGGCAAATTGGATGATCGTATCGCTAAGTTCTTTCTTAAGGGGGTCGTTTCCTTGAAGTGCACGAAGCAGGTTCTGCCGGCGGTAAATCATTCCCTTCCAGGAAAGCACCTGATCATACCCGCCACCGGGGGTATCGTTGGCTAGGGCATTGTTAAGGAAATCATTTAAAAAGAATTTTTTATAGTTAGCCATTTGGATCTGGGCGTATTCACTCTGGATGCTTGAGGTGGATTGCAGATGATCGGTGCTGATTTTAATGGCCGTGAGATAAAGAGGTTCGGCTTTAGCACATTGGAAATTAATGTAATAAAATCCAGCTAGCGCATTGAGACTGATGGAGGTATGTGGGTGATTGACTCCTAGGGTTTCCCTGTGAATTTTGAGGGCCTCGAGAAAAAGAGGTTCGGCCTTTGCATATTGCACCTGCTCAGAATAAAGCATTGCTAGGTTGTTGATGCTGGTGGCGGTGTCGGGGTGATTGTCTCCTTGAACTTCCCTACGGACTTTAAGGGCCTCTAGGAAAAGCGGTTCGGCCTTTGCATATTGCGCCTGCTCAGAATAAAGCATTGCTAGGTTGTTGATGCTGGTGGCGGTCTCAGGGTGCTTATCTCCTAGGGCATCCCTCTTTATTTTGAGGGTTTCGAGGAGAAGAGGCTCGGCTTTGCCATATTGGCCCTGAGCATCATAAACCATAGCTAAATTGTTGATGCTGGTGGCGGTAGAGGGGTGCTTGTTGCCTGAAACTTCTCTAGTGATTTTGAGGGCCTCGAAAAAAATAGACTCGGCTTTGATGTATTGAGCTTGGTCATAATAAAGGCTAGCTAGGTTGTTGATACTGTTGGCGGTATCGGGGTGCTTGTCGCCTAAAACTTCCCTGCGGATTTTTAGGGCCTCAAGGTAGAGGGGTTCGGCTTTGTTAAATTGCCCCTGATTGAAATAAAGATAAGCCAAGTTACCAATGCTCTGTGCGGTATCGGGGTGCTTGTCGCCCAAAACTTCCCTTCGAATTTTGAGGGCTTCCAAGTAAAGAGGTTCGGCCTTGGCGTATTGGGCCTGATCAGAATAAAGCATAGCCAAATTTCTGATCATTATGACAGTATCAAGATGTTTATCCCCCAAGGCTTCCCTGCTATTTTTGAGGGCCTCAATGGCAAAGGCGGTTGCCATTGAATATTTCCCTTTGCCGTGCAACGCTACTGCTAAATTATTTTGCATTTTGTATTTTTGTTTTGCGGTTAAGGGGGTTTCCTTTGTCTTCTCTTGACCGAATCCCATTGGGGCTAGGAAGCAAAAAAACAAAAGCAAACAAATTGATGATTTCATGGTGAAACCTCTACAACATATCTAAGCTAAAGACATTGCTTCTAGATCTTTTATATCAAATCATGATGCAAATCAAAACAATACAGTTTTTTCTATCAGCAATGATGAAAGTATTACAATTAACAGAGTGGAATAACTGTTTGTCGACGACTATTTGCCAAAGCTCTAGGGTTTGCTCATGCCGACGAAGTTGCCATTGTTTTCGCGGGCGAGAGCCCATAAAAAAGCGCCCACATCAGGGCTCTCATAGAAAAACCCAACTGTATTGATTTTAACCTTGGGAAATTCAACCTTATCAGGATTCCATCTCGTCTTCATCGTACTGCGAACATATTTCGAAAGATATTCACTCTTCTCCAAATCCTTGATCTCTTTACTAACCCCAGGTGGTAAACCATCCCCAAGATTGGGCAAGCCATCCGAAAAAAGATAAATCGTATCCAATCCTTTGGAACGCATCCGAAACGCAGCCTCAAAAGCCATAGACATATTCGTTCCACCCAATGGCTTCACTTTATCGAGGCCGGCTTTAACCAAGGCGATAGACTCTGCCGAATAATCAAACCATTCGCCTTCAGCCCCCAGAGGGAAAATCGTTTTATCAGAGAAAGCGATAACTTGAAATTTCGTAAGCTGCGGCAGGCTTTGCAAAATCTTTACCACGGTTGATTTAACTTCATTCCATTTATTAGGGGCATCCGTTTTTTCGTCTAGCATTTCCATACTTCCCGATGCGTCAATCAGGAACAAAACTTTTTCACCTGCAAGCTCAATACCTGCAAAACGATTATCCACCTCGGAACGCAGTTGAGATACTTTCGCTTTTAGTGCGTTTGTATTTTCCTCAAGCGATTTGATTTCGCGTTGGTTTTTCTCAAGAGACATCTTTTCCGATTGCAGCAAACGCTCAGACTTATCTAATTTCACCTGAAGATCTGAATATTTTGTCTGCCAAGGTCTAAGATCAATGAGCTCTTTGTTTTTTTTATCAACCTCTGCTTTAAGGGCTGAAACTTGCGCTGATTTATCCTTGTCGAGCAACTTAATTTCGGTGCGTGCTTTTTCAAGGGCGAGCAGCTCAGCTTGCATCTGCTTTTCAGATTTCTCAAGCTTCAATTGAAGATCAATGGATTTCGCCTTGTAAACCCTGAGATCAGCTACTTCAGTGATTTTGTTTTTAAGATCACTGTCAAGCTCAGAGGATTTCTTTTCTTTCTCCCGCATTGATAACGCGAGTTCATTTATCATCTTTTTTTGCATCACAACATCTGCAATGGTAAGCTCCAACTGTTTAGATTTATCAACCAACTCAGCAGATTTAGACTGCAATTTAAGTTCAAGTTGTTTTTTTAAATCAATTTCCATTACTAGGGATTTCTGTAAACCCGTGGCACTGGCTTTCAAGATGTTGAGTTCTTTTTCTAAACCTTTGGCACGGGCATCAGCAAGATCCGCAAGTTTCACCCATTGGGCAAGTTTTTCAGCAGTATCCGCCATGCTTTGGGTGCGAAGTTCGATATCTTTTTTCTGACCAGCGATCTCTGCGATGTACACAAGTTTTTGCTGTTGGTTTTCCTTGATGGTGCTATCTTTTTTCGCAATCACAAGTTGATCGGCTTTTAACTGCCCCTGCAAATCCATCACTTTTTGGCCAAGAAGTGCAACATTTGACCTAGCAAGATCTCGTTCAGAAAGAGCCTTGGTTTTTTCATCTTCAAGAAGTGCGGTTTGCTCCTGCAATTTTTCTTCGATCATCTTGGCTTCACGCATGTTTGCAAGCCAAAGAAAAATAATACACCCAAGGGCGCAACATAGTACATCAATCATGTAAATGTTAAATAGGTTGGGCATACGATGTTTTTTTTGCATTTTATACCTCTGTATCAAACCTTGCTTGCACCAATGGGATTTCGATATTGAACCACGGATGAAGCACCTACCGAATCAAGCCACCACTGCCCTGCCATAGTCATGGCATTGGAACAAATAAAGGAATGGTGAAACAAATCTTCAGGCGAATGCGTATGGTAAGAAGCACCAGAAATGGCTTGCACCAATAGCGAAGTCAGACCTGGAACCCCACCTAAATTATGGGCAAGGGCTAAATGGATATCATCACGGGTTGTGATTTTATGGCGGATAAAATCATTGAGTTGCAATTTAAGCGCTGAAAACAACCCAGAAAAACATTTCTTTAAATCAGCCTGGGTTATTACAAATTCCTGACTCCAGAATTCTTCTTCCAGTACCACTTTAAAAGAATCCTTAGTACCGATGTTCGCCATCAGTTTTTGTGCCTGCAAAAAAAGCGCCTGATCGGTATCGGGTTTTACCCTTGGATCTTTCCTGCAATGGAGGATGGCTTTTTCAGCAATGAAATCAGCTAGTTTTAACACCCATCGATGCAGGCCAAACTCTGGAAAGATTTTGCCTGCCAGCAAGTGAGGCACGCCCTCTGCAACTTGAACATGCGAAAGGGAAAGGCCAAACCCATCCATTTCAACCGCTAAGCAATTACTTGAAGTTTGAGATTTACGAATCGCTCCAAGTGCCAAGGCGGAGGCAGATTTAAGGGAACCTTGCACTTGCATACCAATTTTTGAAGCAATTTGTTCGATTCTTCGGCTTTGTTTTGGGGTCAGGTATAGAGGCAGGGAAAAAGCAACTTTAGTTTCGTGGGGGATTTGAGTAAAGAGTTCAACGAGATAAAATTCGAGTGCATGATCTGCGATAGTTTCTGATTTGCCTAGGCCCCATGTTTTGTTGGAACAAATCCAAGGCAAAAAATTACTACAAACCTTATGGCTACCCTGCCTAGAAAAAGAATGCCCCTGCAAAGGAGAAACTTTATCACCCAGCGAAAGAATCATATCCCTGCTTTTATAATTTTCATTGGGATTAACAAGACGATTATCCCCAGCACCACCCCAAATGGAATGAACGGAAAGAGAGTCGATATAAATGCCTGCTACATTCATATTCAAACTTCCTTGTATTTATCCGAAGTAAAATCAAGCTGGTAAGATTCTGGGGATTCATCAGAGAGATTAGCTGAAAATGTTTTGTGACCGTCATCTAGCTTTGCAACCAGATTATCGAGGCAGTATTGTTTACAAT
>CAJCCR010000358.1 GCA_903960945.1 uncultured Planctomycetaceae bacterium | reverse complement strand
TTAAAGGATGGAAGCAATCGGACTTTTTTAAACCTGGTAAAAGTTCTGTCAAGGATGGTGCTATCATTTTGGAAAAAGGTACGAAAATGACTGGTCTGACTTATGATGGCAAAGATTTCCCAAAAATGAATTACGAAGTCAGTTTGGAAAGTAAGCGGGTTGATGGTAGAGATTTTTTCTGCACAACCACTTTTCCCGTTGGAGATTCTTTTTGCTCCTTTGTTGTTGGTGGATGGGGCGGATCTGTTACCGGCCTTTCAAGTATTGATGGTATTGATGCATCTGAGAATCAAACCGGCCAAGGTATCGAATATAAGAACGATCAGTGGTATAAAATCCGCATCCGTGTTACTGACAAAAGAGTTGAAGCATGGATAGATAAAGAACAGACTGTCGACCTTGACACCTCGGATGTAAAGCTTGGGATCCGAATTGAATGCAATGTATCCACCCCTTTTGGTATTGCCTCGTATGATACCGTTGGCGCAGTCAAGGATATCAAGGTACGGAATCTTTCCCCTGCTGAAATTAAGGAAGTTCCTAAGAAATCGATTAAGAAATAAGGCTTAAGAAAGGCTAAAATGCAAAAACAAGCAGCAATTGTTACTGGTGGTGGTACAGGGATTGGCAAATCTACATCTATACTTTTGGCATCCAAAGGTTTTAAAGTTGTTGTGAATTATTCTCGGTCAGCCAAGGAAGCTGAAGAAACTTGTGCGGAAATTATTAAGCTTGGGGGTGAAGCCATTCCCTATAAAGCAAACATTTCGGATGATCAGGCAGTCAAGGAAATGGCACAAAAATGCTCAGCCATGTTTGGCGGTATCGATGTTCTTGTTAACAATGCTGGGACAACTCATTTTATTGATCATAACGACCTGGATGCCTTAACAGATCAGGTTTGGGATGACATTTTCTCGGTTAATATGAAAGGCACCTTTTACGCTTGCAGGGCAGTTATGCCGGAGTTGAAAAAGTCCCGCGGGAATATTGTAAATGTTACTTCAGTTGCAGGCTTGGCTGGAAATGGCAGTTCAATTCCGTATGCGATGAGCAAGGCAGCGCTTAACTGTATGACAAAGTCGCTTGCCAAAGCATTCGCTCCTGAAGTTCGAGTAAATGCTGTTGCGCCCGGACCCGTATTAACTCGTTGGCTTGCACCTCACCCCAAAATGATTGAACAATCGTTAACATTAACTCCCTTGAAGCGTGCTGCAACCGGAGATGATATTGCTGCTGCGATTGTTTTTCTTGCAACCGGGACCAATCTAATGACTGGCCAAATAATTGTAGTTGATGGCGGAAGGACCATGTAGGTCTCTTTTTTTTGATCCCTTTGCTTAACACTATTTTAATTACGCTTGACTTTAAACTTTTTCAACCCTAAATTGTGAACGATATGATCGTTTACTTCGACAGGAGCTTAAATTGCAACATTTTTTCCCAGTTACAACTTTGGGGGTTTTGTCCGTATTTATTTCATTTGGTTTTGCGGGTGAGCCGAATCTTTGGAACCAATGGCGCGGTCCGAACCGTGATGGCTTTCACTTAGGTAATTCCTTCCCAAACAATTTAGCCAAGGAATCTTTACAACTTTCTTGGAAAGCAAATCTTGGGCCTAGCTACTCAGGCCCCATTGTCTCTGATCAACTCGTGTTCACAACAGAAACAAAAAACAAAGAATCTGAAGTTGTTCATGCCTACGACCGGAAAACAGGAAAAGAAATTTGGGCCACGGAATGGAAAGGGGCGATGTCCGTACCCTTTTTTGCAGGCTCAAATGGAAGTTGGATTAGAGCTACCCCTGCTTTTGATGGCGAATCCTTGTATGTCGCGGGAATCAAAGATGTTCTTGTTTGCCTCAACGCAATTGATGGTAAGGAAAAATGGCGCATTGATTTTGTAGAGCAATTCAAAACACCTGTGCCTAGCTTCGGCTTTGTGTCTTCCCCTTTAATTGATGGCGATGCCATTTATGTACAGGCAGGGGCTTCTGTTTTTAAACTTAACAAAAAAAATGGCACCGTTATTTGGCGATCATTCAAAGATTCAGGTGGTATGAATGGCAGTGCCTTTGCTTCACCTTTAATGACTACGCTTTGTGGTCAAAAACAGCTTCTTATCCAATCAAGGGAAAAACTCGCAGGATTAAATCCTGAAAATGGCGATGTCCTTTGGTCGAAGGTTGTACCTAATTTTCGGGGCATGAATATTTTCACTCCGGTTGTTGTTGGGGATACTATTTTTGCAAGCACTTATCAAAACAAATCTTGGCTTTATAAAATCAGCAAAAATGATTCAGGATTTGCTGTCAATGATGTTTGGGAGAATAAACTGCAAGGTTACATGTCAACACCTGTTGTCATCAACGGTTTCGCCTACATGCACCTTCAAAACCAAAGATTTACTTGCGTCGATTTATCCAATGGCGAAACCAAATGGACATCACCTAAGTCTTTTGGAAAGTACTGGAGTTTGATCGCATACAAAAATCGAATTCTAGCACTTGATCAAAAAGGAATTCTCTACCTTATAGAGGCAGATCCGAAAGAATTTAGAGTCTTGGAAACTAGGGAAATAACTGAGAATGAATCTTGGGCTCACTTAGCGATCAGTGGGGATCAAATTTTCATTCGCGATCTCAAAACCCTTTCTGTTTTTCAGTGGAAGAATTAATACAAATTCATGGCTACTACCGTACCCCCAACCCGAATTACATTATGCAACAATCGCCCTTTAAATCACGAAGGGGATTTTGTTCTTTATTGGATGATTGCAAACCGAAGAATCGATCACAATTATAGCCTGCAAAGAGCAATCGAATGGTGCATCGAATTAAAAAAGCCATTAGTCATACTCGAAGCACTTCGGATCAACTATCCCTGGGCCAGCCAAAGACTTCATAAATTCGTAATCGATGGCATGAAAGATAACGCGAATGCAGTCGAACTCGAAGGTAATAAAGGTGTATTGTATTATCCCTATTTAGAACCTAAGCATGGCGACCAAGCCGGATTGCTTGAATCTTTGTCTCAAAAAGCCTGTGCAGTAGTTACTGATGATTTTCCTTGTTTCTTCATTCCTGCAATGATTCGTCTGGCTTCAAGCCAAATTCCGGTTCTCTTTGAAAAGGTGGATTCTAATGGAATACTTCCACTTCATTCTACCGATCGAGTTTTTACCACAGCATTTTC
>CAJCCR010000357.1 GCA_903960945.1 uncultured Planctomycetaceae bacterium | reverse complement strand
TTGTGCTTGCTTTTTGCGCAAGGACTAATGCTTCTTTCAAACCTATTTTGGTTTTAGAAGCATCAATAGTTTCAGTAATGGTATGGCTGATTGGCTCAAGAAACTCCTGAGCTTTTTTGCAAGTTGTTCACCCTTTGCGATGGTACTGCCAAGCGATTTTTACAGTCATGATTTTCTCCTTTTCTATACTATAGGCCATTATCAAGCGCTGCTTCCAACTGATTGCTTATTTTTTAGGCTGGTTGTTTGCGGGGGTCTCTAGAAAAATCTCATCATCCACCACGGATACATTGTAGCAACCAACTTTTAATCTCGGGTTATCGGCCCAAGCACCATCGCATAAGCGGAAACGCCAAGCATGCCATGGGCAAGTAACCGTACCATCTTCTACATGGCCTCCACTAAGAGAAGCGCCCATGTGTGGGCAAAAATCATCGATTGCAAAGTATTTTCCTTGCTGATGATAGACCCCCACATACTTTTCTTCAACTTCGATGGTATGAACCTGTCCTTCCGGAAGTTCGCTGACTTTGCAGACCTTGTGAAGTTTCGACATAGCAGGACCCCTTATGAGTTACCCGGTTGCATAAAAATACACTTTTATTGTACAAAGGGAAGAGTGAAATAAGTCAGCATTAAGGAAAATAAACCCATGCTTGAAATTGAACAAAAGTTTGAAGTGGCATCGTTTCAAGAACTTGAGAAGAAATTGACTTCAAGAAATGTGCAGTTGGCAAAAGAAGAGTACGAAGTAGATCATTATCTAAATGCTCCCGATCGAGATTTTGCAATGACTGGCGAAGCGTTTCGAATCCGAAGAATAGGTGATTCAAACTTTCTTACTTATAAGGGGCCAAAGCTAGATTCCAAAGTTAAAATGCGTGAAGAAATCGAAGTGCCCATCCCTGCGGGAGAACTCGGGTTTCAGGATCACCTTAAAGTATTCCTAGCTTTGGGCTACAAGTTTGTTGCAAAGGTAAGCAAAAGAAGAAGAACCTATAGTTTAAACATTGAGGGCTTTGACATCGCCTTTAGCCTTGATGAAGTGGAAACCCTCGGGCTACATGTAGAAGTTGAAATTGTGGCAGAAGAACAAGACTCCACACGAGCGATTGCAGTAGTGCAAAAACTCTCAGAGGAATTGGGACTGAATCAAGTGCAACCTAAATCCTACCTCAGGTTGGTTCTGGAGAAAATGAATGGCTGAGATGCAAACTGCGACCACGATTGAACAATTGAGAACGCTCGTGTCTTGCGCCAAGAAATCGGGTAGCAAAATTGGATTTGTCCCTACCATGGGGGCCCTTCATGAAGGGCATATCAGCTTGGTCCACGAAGCTCGGAAGCACTGCGATTATGTTGTGGTTTCAATCTTTGTCAACCCGATGCAGTTCGGCCCTAACGAAGATTTTCATCGCTATCCAAGGCCTTTGCAGGATGACCTCAAACTATGCACCGATGCTGGGGTGAATCTTGTCTTTAATCCTTCTGTCGAAGAAATGTATCCCTCAGGTTTTGCAACGGTTGTAGAGGTGAATGGGCTTACCAACAACTTGTGTGGCAAAAGTAGACCGGGCCATTTTAAAGGTGTTACCACGGTGGTAATGAAACTATTCGGCCAAGTTCAACCCGATGCTGCCTATCTGGGCCAAAAAGATGCACAGCAGGCATTGGTACTTAAAAGGATGGCTCGCGATCTTGATTTACCCATCGAAATTGTAATTTGCCCAACACTAAGGGAACCAGATGGATTAGCGATGAGCTCGCGCAACCGCTATCTTTCAAACGAACAAAGATCCGTTGCACCTTTGATCTACAAAAGTTTGTGTTTATTAAAGGAAGATGTAGCTTTAAGAAAACATGAATCCACTGCACAATATCGCATGGATTTGTTAAAGCGACTTGAAGCCATACCAAATGGCGTGGTCGATTATGTAGAAATAGTGAATGCCGACTCTTTGGAAGTTCTGGAAAAAATGAACGGTATAGTTTTAATTGCTGTTGCATTAAAGTTGGGTAATACCAGATTGATTGATAACATAATTATAAATACCTCCGCCTGAAAAGGTGGCCATAATAAACGGGAATAGAATATGCCTCACCCCCTTTTTACTCCTGAAATAGAGCATTGCATCAGAAGCAATGACCCCGAAACCATGCGGGAATTTTCAGAAGCATTGCACCCTGCAACTATTGCAGAGGCTTTAGATGGAAACTTCAAGGTTGAAGATACTTGGCGCTTCCTTCAAGAAACTCCGATCGACAATCAAGCCGAGATCTTTTCCTACCTTCCCACCGAAGAACAAGTTCGACTGGTGAAGGGTGTGGGCAGGCCTCATATGGCAAAACTTATCGAACGCATGTCGCATGATGATCGCGCCGCTCTTCTTAGGCACTTAGATCCCACCGTAACCGAGGCTATTTTAAGACTGATTGATGATGCAGAACGCAGGGATATTGCTTCTCTAGTAAATTTCCCCGAAGATACCGCCGGCGCTATCATGACCACAGATTATGCTTGGCTTCCCGCCAACATTACTGTGGAAGAAGCTCTTGAGCGCTTAAGATTACAGGCTCCTGATCGCGAGACGATTTATTATGTTTATCTCGTTGATGAAAATCGCAGGCTTCAAGGTGTGGTTTCTTTAAGAACCCTCATCCTCGCCCCCAGAAAAGATATTCTTGCAGATATCATGGAAACCCAGATTGTTACGGTCAAAGTAACCGATCCCAAAGACAGGGTTGCCCAATCGATGGCGCGTTATGACCTTCTTGCCATTCCCGTCGTCGACAAGGATGCCAAGCTTGTAGGTATTGTGACGCATGATGATGCAATGGATGCAGTGGTTTCTGCTGCAACTGAAGATGTGCATCGCATGGGTGGTATGGAACCCATGAAAGATAGCTACTTGGATGCGAGCTTCACTCTTGTTTGGAAAAAAAGATCCGTCTGGCTTTCTTGCTTGTTCCTAGCAGAGTTATTCACCTTTACAGCTTTGGCTTATTTTGAAGATGCCATTGCCCAAGTGGTGGTGTTGAGTTTATTTGTTCCCCTTTGCATTTCCACGGGTGGAAACTCTGGCTCGCAAGCAGCAACTTTGATCACCCGAGCCATGGCGCTTAATGAAGTGAACCGTAAAAACTGGTTTCGCATTTTCAAACATGAACTTCTAATGGGCCTAGCATTGGGCCTGACCCTTGGGGGCATTGGTTTCATCAGAGCCGCCCTAACCCCCGACCACATCCGCGGAAGTTCTCTCCCTAGGCATGAATCCTTCAAGGTAAAGGTTGCACCAAGTACTCCTTTAATTCCCAATCAGGATGGAGTCTATGAGATTATCCCAGATACCGAACAGGTCATTCATAGCCCTAAGTCCGAAAAAATCCGCCTACCTGAAGCTTCAAAATTAAAGGAACCCACACTCCAAGATGGGCAGCTAGTTTACGAATTCCCCAAGGGTTGCTCGTTAATCACGCCTTCCGTTGATCGCTGGAAACTTGCAGCAGTGATTGGTTTTTCAGTTGCAGGAATTTGCTTGTGGGGCACCGTGGTTGGCTCCATGCTGCCACTTGTATTTGACCGCTTTGGCGTTGATCCGGGTATTGCATCAAGCCCGTTCGTTGCAACTTTTGTGGATGTTACAGGAATCGTTATTTACTTTTCCATCGCTGGAGTCTTCCTAGGCGACTTGTTACATTAACCTCACAAAATAGAAAAAGCCTTTGCAAGGATTAACCTACAAAGGCTTTTTGTTTGAGTCTTACGCAGAATCACGTAGTGCCTTTATGCTTTGGCAATATGGCCCTGCGGGTATCCAGCGGATCGGATTGATAGCGCCATCCTACCACATGATCTTCATGATAAAGTTCCAAGATAAACCAAGCTAATTGTTCCTCCTCGATGAAAGGGATCGCAACCACTCCGTTTCCCGGCGAAGCCACAAACATGCCCATGCTCTCGAGCTCCGCAACATCCTGGTTGTATTTTGAGCTCGCAGACTCAGAATCCATCTGAGCTTCTTGCTTTGCTATGAATGCAGATCGATCTGGGCGCCCTATGCGCTGACCAATCTTGTTTAAACGGTGGTTGGCAAACTGCATTGCCAAGTAATTTTCTCGCAGCGATCGTATAACTTCAAGAAGGTAAGGCAGAGCTTTTATAGTTTGATCATAAGACCAAACTTGAATTAGCTGCTGCTTCCGTTTTTTTCCTGGATTGCGCTTCATGACTAGGCCCTCCCTAATGTTAAAGGAAGAGAGAACGGCCAGAACTTCCCTTTTGGGTACCGCCTCCTAGATGTTAAGCTTTAAGCTATTAATGTATCCCGGATAGCCACCTAAATTAGGTGATTTACCAAGAATAGAACTTGGCAGGGTTCCGGACCTGCACAAGCTTTGCATTTTTGCTTACACATAATCTTATTAGTCTGAGAGGAGAAAAAGTTCACATAAAAACGATATTTCTGATGGTTTTTTTAAAAATTATTCCGCCTGTACGCTATAGTTTTGCAATAATAATATCATGTTTACCTCTATCAAACTCGGATCACCATTCGGCATAAGTGTTTACATCCATCCAGCCTTTTGGTTACTACCCATTTTTTATCTCTTTTCGAATCTTAAAGAGGCATCTTTATTTCACAGTATTTTAGAGGTTTTCCTGCTTTTTGCTGTTTTTTTCTGTGTCATCCTTCATGAATTTGGACATGCTTTTGCTGCCCGAATTTTTGGCATCCAAACCCGTGATATAACTATTTATCCCATGGGAGGAGTCGCTCGCCTTGAAAGAATGAGCGAAGATCCTTTTGAAGAACTGGTGATCTCTCTCGCAGGCCCCGCAGTTAATTTGCTAATCTTTGTTCTGCTTTTACCCATCTGCTTTACTTTTTCCGCAGCTCCTTTTGATTTCGAAAATCTTACTCCCCCAAACTCTCTTTCAGACAGCTTAAATCATTACTTGAAAATGCTCATGTTTTCTAACCTAGGCCTCTTAGTTTTTAATCTACTTCCCATTTTCCCCATGGATGGCGGGCGTGTGCTCAGGGCTTTGCTTAACCTTGCAGTAGGCTTTTCCAACGCTACGGTAATTTCTGTAACCCTAGGCAATTTGGGCGCTATCTTTCTCGTCTTCCTTGGGCTCTTTTCCTCGAACTACATTCTTATTTTACTCGCTTTCTTTGTCTTTATTGCAGGCAGGCAAGAACTCATGATGTTAAACAACAAGCGCAACCTCAATGCAAACTTTACTTCCACACCTTTCGGAACCTCCAATCCCGCTAACTTCTCCGGCTTGGCCTGGGATCCTCAACGAAAAATCTGGGTCCATTTTGGCACTTCCAACACCCCCCCTTTTTCTAACAATCCAGAATAACCAGCATAACCCCTACAACCTTCACCTTCTTCGTCCTGCTTTTTCCTCTCCCTCTTTTTCTACGCTTATACAAGCCCTGACTGTGCCGATCTTCTTGATACGATAGTATTTCGGCATGGATTGCCGGAGCTTTTGGGAGGCAGGATGTCTGAACCTTTAAGAAAAGAAATTAAATCCGCTCTAAATAAAGTCTCACAGGCCTTTGCTGCCTTGGGAGATTTTACTACCTTTTCTGCTCTCTCCATTGCAACGATTCTTAAAAAACCCTCAGCCGGTACCATGATTCCCATTTGCTTTAGAGTTGGTGTGCAAAGCGTTCCCGTGGTTGCTATCACCGGTATGTTCATTGGTATGGTGATGGCTATCCAAGTTTATTCCCAGTTTCAGTCATTAGGCATGGCTACCCAAATCGGACAGATCATCAATATTTCCGTGATCAAAGAACTTGGCCCGGTGCTTGCTGCAACGATGCTTGCAGGAAGAATTGGCAGTTCGATGGCTGCGGAGTTGGCGACCATGCGGGTCACTGAACAAGTGGATGCTTTGATTTGTCTGGGCGTTAATCCATTGCATTATCTGGTGTTGCCCAGAGTCCTTGCATGTGTATTATTGATTCCCATATTAACGGTATTGGCAAATTTCATGGGGGTATTTGGTGGCAGCATGGTCTGCACTGAAATATTCAAGGTAGACCCATATCACTACTGGCAAAATTCGCGGGGGCATATTCAAATTTGGGATCTCTCGGTTGGCTTGATCAAACCCATTTTCTTCGGGGCGGCCATCTCTCTTATTTCTTGCCATCGTGGCATGAATTCGCGAGCAGGTGCTGAAGGCGTGGGTAAGGCTGCAACCTCGGCATTCGTCTGGTCGTTTATGTCGATATTGGTGCTCGACTTTTTCTTGGCGCTTTTATTCAACAACTTACATCAAGCCATTTGGCCTGATAATTCCATCAAAACCTTTGGACCCAAATAAGGATCGTGCTACGAATGGATTCTTCCTCCTCCAATCCGAATTTCCTCTCCTTGCAAAATGTAGGCATGGCATTTAATGGCGTGGATATTCTCCGAAACATCAACTTTAATATTCCCAAAGGACAGACTCTTGTGGTGATTGGGGAAAGCGGTTGTGGCAAAACAGTACTCCTCAAACTTTTAATTTCACTACTTCAGGCTACAACGGGAAAAGTTCTTTTTGACGGCCAGGATTGGTGTTCCCTTGATGAAAAACGCACAAATGAACAACGTCTTCGATTCGGGTTTTTATTCCAAGGTGCTGCCCTTTTCGACAGCCTTTCTGTCTTTGATAATGTCGCATTTGGGTTAAGGGCCCATTCTAATTATGATGAAAAAGAAATTGAAAAGCTCGTGCTGATGCGGGTCAAGGAAGTTGGGATGAAGGAAAGTGTTCTAGAAAAAAAACCTGCAGAACTTTCAGGCGGTATGAAAAAAAGAATAGGCCTTGCAAGGGCCCTTATCCTTAAACCTGAAGTCATGCTTTATGATGAGCCAACTACTGGGTTAGATCCCATCATGACCGATGTTATCAATGATCTGATTCTGCAAACGCGCAAAAACATGCCTGTTACTAGCATTGTGGTTACACATGAAATGCGTACTGTCCATAAGGTTGCAGACCGGGTCATCATGTTTTACCCGCTCTCCAGATTGAAACCTAATGAACCACAATTGATTTTTGATGGCACGACAGATGAACTGTTTAAGACCTCTGATCTCCGCGTGCAACAGTTCATTCATGGCGAAGCCAAGGAACGCACGCTAGAATCTGAAAACCATGCGAATAGGGATGAAGTATCATGAGCAATCAGACAATGAAAGTACAGATTGGACTTTTGGTACTGGGCGGATTCCTTTTGCTGGGAACACTCGTCATTATGTTTGGCAGTATCCCTGGATTATTTAAATCGGTAAATCAATATCAGGTTAGTTTCAATGATGCGCCCGGGATTTCTGCAGGGGCACCCGTTAGAAGATCCGGGGTCCGCATTGGGCAAGTCTCACACATCACACTCGATGATAAAAACGGCCAAGTTATTGTTAATCTCACCATCGAACGATCATACAAAATTCGTAAATATGAACAACCTACTTTGGTGACAGGCCTTTTGGGGAACGATAGCAGCATCGATTTAATTCCCAAAGATGATGACATGATAGATCCTAATCGCGAGGAAGTCGCGCTTGGAACAACGATAGAAGGGGTTCGTGCTGCGAATGTTGCAAGCCTTTTAAACCGGGCATCCGATATCGTTCCTAGTACTCAAGAAACACTTAATGAGATGAGCAAGTCGATTCAAAAACTCGAAAAAATCGCTCCTAAAGTCGAAGAAGCCCTGAAGGAATTCACCAACACTGCAAAGAAAATTCAAGATGTGGTTCCCGAAGTCAAAAAAACTCTGGACGAATACAGTGCTGTTGCCAGGCAGTATAATCGCATTGGCGAGCGAGTCGACTTGTTGATTCAAGCGAACCAAGACAAAATTGTGAAAATCATTGAAGTAGCTGCGGACGATTTAAACAAACTTGGAAACATCTTAAATGATGAGAATCAAAAACAAGTGAGTTCAATCCTTAAAAATGTACGCAAAGGCACCGAAGACATCGATCAACTTGCCAAGAATACAGACGAAATGATGAAGGAATTAAAAACGTTAGTGAAAAAAGTTAACGACCAATTCTCCGTTGTTGAAGAAATGATCAATGATATTTCCGTTTTGATCAAGCCTTTTGCAAATAGAAGCGAATCATTGGCGAAGAACATTGACGAAATTTTCGAGAAAAGCGTTTTCACTATTTCAGATATAAGAGAACTTGTGCGAGTTATTGGCCAAGCAGATGGCACAATTAAAAGGTTTCTAACCGACCCAGGGATTTACAACAATCTGGATAACGCTATCGGCGCAGTGACCCGCATGACACCAAAGATCGAGCGCGTTTTAAAGGATGTTGAAATTTTCACAGATAAGATTGCAAGGCATCCTGAATCAATCGGGCTGGGTGGAGTGGTCAGGCCTGGTAGTGGGCTGAAAGATAACCCACCTAGTGCCAACCCCTTAATTCTTTCGCCCAATAGATAAACTACTTCCCTGGTTTTTTGAAAACGGAAGCATCAACCTTCTCTAGGATGGTATAGGTGATGTTTTTATTCTCAACGAATTTATTGCCCCCGAGAAAGTGCGTTTCTTTTGTTGCAAACTTGGCAGACCCAAAAGTCTGAAAATCTGAATATTGCACGCCCTTGAGTATCTCGACCCCCGATTGCTTTCCTTTTCGTTCTGCCTTGGTTAGAAGATTGGTTTCCTTGTCGAAATACAACGAAACTTCGGGCCCACCTGCAAGAGAAACCTTAACTCCCAATACCTGTGTATTCATAAGTTTAGATTCCCCCAGCGAGGTCAGCTTCGAACTGGGTTCCAAAAGAGATATAAGATTAGTTACTTGAAGGAAGTAGGATTCGTCCTTGAGTTCCACAATTTTTTCCTTCGATAGATCGATAGGGAATCCACTTGCAATGCTCCAACCGGTGTCGCCTTCCAGGCACATAAGAAGATTTTCCTTGGTATCAAGCTTTATATCCAGTTTGATTTTCCCGGGCAAAGCAACAATCAATTCATCGGTAAATTTTTGAGTTTGGCCAAAAAAGATAGTGCCTGAACTGGTGCGCTTGTATTGCTGGGCCTTGGTAAGCGCTTCTTTTCCCCCATGGGCTTCAACGGCTTTCTTGATTGTTTCCTGCGCATCTTGTTGCGCCAGAGCTACTGAGTTTAAAAACAGTGTTGCGCTAAATAGAACAGTTGCTGCAATCTTTAAATTAGCCATGATTTCTTTCTTTCAATCGAGTATTCTGAACCGCATCATCGTGTTAAAAACTTAGCATAAATCGTACCTTTACTTGTAGCCCAATTTAAGGATTATTAAAAGTGATGAAATCAAGCGTAACCATAAGCCTTGTAAATGAAGCGCGGGGTGGGCCTTTTGTTTATTGGGCAAATGTTCAAGAAGCTTGCAAAGAAGCCAAAGCCCTTGGATTTACAGGCATCGAAATATTCGCACCAGGGCCAGAAGCCTTGGCTAAATCTGAAGCTGCAAAAATCGCTACCGATCATGGCTTGAAAATTGCAGCATTAGGAACCGGAGGCGGATGGGTCCTCCATAAATGGACTCTAACTTCTCCAGATGAAAAAATCCGCAACAACGCCAAAGATTTTATCGCACGCATGATAGAAGCAGGCGCACCCCACGGCGCACCAGCAATTATTGGTTCGCTTCAAGGCAGGCATTCAGAATCAGTGGATCAGATTCAAGCCCACGCCTATCTAGAGGAAGCATTGGTACACCTTTCGCAAAAAGCAAAAAGTGCTGGAACCATCTTACTTTTTGAACCCCTTAACCGTTATGAATCCAACCTAATCCGGACGGTTGAAGAAGGAATGTCATTAATTTCCAAGGTGGGACAAAATGGTTCCCTTAAGCTTTTATGTGATTTGTTTCACATGAACATTGAAGAAACAAACATTGCTGACTCGCTCAGAAAATGTGGGGCAATGGTCGGGCATGTGCACCTTGCAGATTCTAACAGGAAACCTGCAGGGTTAGGCCACACTGATTTTAAACCTATCGCAGCAGCCTTAAAAGAAATTAACTACCAAGGATTTGTATCAGCAGAGGCTCTGCCCTTGCCTGATTCTTCCAAGGCTGCGAATCACACCATCGAT
>CAJCCR010000356.1 GCA_903960945.1 uncultured Planctomycetaceae bacterium | reverse complement strand
TGTATTTAATCAAACCCCCAGTAATCAACGGTAAGTAAAAGGAAGAATAAGAAAAAGGAACAGGGCGAGCATCAGCGGATTTACATCCGCCGCTCAATAAAAAATGGTGGGCTTAAAGGCAGTAAAAAAAGTGGTGAAGGATAGAAACCCGGGCTAGCGAAGCGAAGGGCCCTTTTCCCGGAGGGAAGAGGGTTGGGAGTAGGGGGAAAAGTAAAATAAAGAAAAAGGAACGGGGCAGGCACCAGCGGATTCACATCCGCCGCTCATTAAAATATTCGCGAGACAGACGAAGATGGGGAATCAACGTATTGACCAAAATGGCCTAATGGGAATATGATTTGGCTGCGTAGTATTGGTTGGTTAATGAGAATGGGTGTAGCGTTAGCAATGTTAAATGAAGTAGTGGAAGAAAAAACGTTGCCTTCGGTAAGGTCGCAAGTATTTATCTTGTTGATTTTGATGTTGTTGGTTGCGGGTTTGCGGGCATGGCAAATAACTCATACGGAAGTAGCGGCGCGCGATAGCATTGGTTTTATTCGGTATGCATGGTTGCTTGAAAACTCAACGGATTGGAAGTCGGTGATCAAAGATGCGCAGCAGCATCCTGGATTTCCTTTGGCAATTCATTTAACAAGTAAGCCTGTTCGGTATTTTGTAGCTTCGGATTTGCCATTGGCGTATCAGCTTAGCAGTCAATTGGTTTCCTCTTTTTTTAGTGTGTTATTAGTGCTGCCATTGTTCTATTTAGCTTTTGAAATCTTTAATATCAAGGTTGCGATATGGTCGGTGTTGTTGTTTGAGTTTTTGCCTGCGATAAGCAAGGTGTTGGGGGATGGTTTGTCTGAGGGGATGTTTTTATTTTTTGCAGCGAGTGCGCTGGCTTGTATTTTAATAGCGTTTAAAACTGGGCGAGTGACAACATGGTTTTTTGCAGGGTTGTTTTCTGCGTGTGCTTATTTGGTAAGGCCCGAAGGGATGATAATTGTATTTGCTTGTTTTGTGGTGATGTTGGGAAATATCGTTTTCGGGAAGTTTAATGATTCGAAGTCCAAAATGAAGATGGTTGTAGGTTTGGCTGGGGTGATGTTAGGATTTTTGATGTTGGCGTTACCATTTATTTTGACGATTGGAAAGTTGACTACGAAGCCCACCGGTCAGAAAATACTTGAGAAAATCGCTGTTCACCAAGTTGAAGCAGATAGTCGATTGGCTTTACTGAATGGGCCAGAGTTGGTGATGGGTCTTTTTGATCAAGCGCCCTTGTTTGCAAGTTGGTGGGAGGGGGAGGACAAAGGGCCAGCGGCACGGTTTATGTGGTCATTCATGGTGCTAGGGGAATCATATTTAAAGGGATTGAATTACCTTGGTTGTGCATTTGCATTGGTTGGGTTGTTGATGACGCCCAAGGGGGTGTGGTGGAAGCCTGGCGTTATAGTTGTTGTCATTTCCTTTGCCATATTGAATGTGGCTTTTTATAGGGTTGCGCTGGTGATGGGTTATCTTTCGGAGAGGCATGCGATGCTAGCGCTGATGATGGTGGTTGTTTGGTCAGCATATGGCGGTGTTGTTTTGGGTGATTCGTTTGTTGGCTTTTTCGGAGAATCATCGATTAGAGTTGGCCTAGTTAGGTTGAATCAGTTTTCGTTGATGTTGATATTATTATTTGTACCTTCGGTTTATAAAAGCATGGAGACATTGCATTATAATCGCGAGGGATTTAAGCAAGTTGGAAAGTGGCTTGCAAGTAATTGCAAGGAAGGAGATTTGGTGGAAGATGCATTTTGTTGGTCGCATTATTATGCAGGCAAAGTGTTTTTAGAAGGGAAATCGGGTTTGGTTGTTTCTGATCCCCGAGTTAAGTATGTAATTGTGGAAAGATCAGGCAACCCGCACCTTCGATTGCAGACGCAGGATGAAGAATCATTAAAAGCTCAAAATGGTAAAGTGGTTTACGATTGGCCTTGTAGGCGAAAAGGGGCGAATTCGACCGTGTTAGTGTATGAGGTACCTGGTAGCTAGAAATCAGATGGTAGACCGTGTTTGATGTGATTTGTTTTTTTCGTACCAGAAAAGATGCAGAGCAATTAAAGCAAGAATTGGCGGAATGCCTGCGATAATAATGCCCCAGGTATATGCCTGCCCTTGAGCGAGTTTGCGCGCTTCTTCGATAACAAAACCATCGGAGATAAAGCTAGCGAAGTAATTGTTTTCAGTTCTTTGAATGAAATACCCCGCGCTGATTTGCATTACAAACATTCCCACCCAATTCAAACTGCCCAAGGCACCGGTGATTTTACCCTGATGTTTCACCGTTAAATCTTGGCTAAAAGAATAATAGCTGGGGAAAAGAGCAAGGGTCGAAAATCCGATCATGATTAAAACTACAAGGAATAATGGCCCAGAGGGCATGAACGCAGCAGGTATGCTAAGCAAAGTGAAGAACGAAAAGAAGCCGTAAACCCATTTTCGTGAATTGATGACGCTTGCACCTTTACTGACCAAGAACAAAGTTAGGAATCCTGCAGTGAGTGCACCCGCATCGGATGCGAGATAATAACCCGAAGAAAACCAATTCACTTGGGATTCAGTATAGCCATGCGCTTCTCTTAGATAAAGTGGCAGCCATGCTCTTAGAAAGTGCCAGGTTGAATTGATTGCAAGAACCATGAATTGAAGAACCCAGAACCTTCGGTCGGAGAGGATTTCATACATAGCTTGAAAGCTTGATTTTGAATTTTCTGAAGAGAACGATTCATCACTTGCATTAAGAGAGATATCTTTGGTGACGATACTCCAAAGAAGAATCCACAAAAGGCCAATGAGTCCAACAATGAGGAAGGTGATACGCCAGCCTGCAAGGTGGGCAAGCATACCAGGTAATTGGCTATGAAGGCAGAGTTCAACAATAATTGGTGTGATAACAGCGCCCAAAGCTGCACCGCTTTGTAGGATGCTGTTACCCATGGTTCGTTTAGAAGGGGCCAAAAGCCTTTGGGTGGTGACTAGAGCGCAAGGCCAGTTGGCAGCTTCAAAAAAGCCAAGAGCCGCCCTGCAATATAGCAATTCTTCTTTATCGCGGGCGAGGCCCGTCATGAAGCCAGACAGGGACCAGAAAAACACCATAAGTGGGTAGAGGAATTTGACCGAAACTTTATCGACAATCAGGCCCGTGGTGATGGCTCCAACAGCAAAAGCGAGCCCGAACACCCCTTCGATTTTTCCGTAGAAATCTTTCTGGAAATCAAAATCCACCATGATGCGGCTGATGGTTTGATTGAGGGTTAGCCTATCCATGTAATTAATCATGGTGGCAAGCAGAAGCAAACCGCAAACTATCCAAGCTTTATTTGCAGAAACGCCATTATTGCTCATATAATATCCGTTGGGTGAAGCTTGATGGAGGATAATTTAGCACGAATTGTATTCAATAGTGTAATAAATATTGCCATTTCGGTGAGAGCGTGTGGATTAGGGTTATAAATGCAGGTTTTTTGAGCAAATGCCGCTTATTAGCAGACAAAAAGAAAATATTTGTACAAGTTTCTTGTATGATAATTGAAATACAAGGGTTTTAAAGCGAAGATGAATAAGAAGAGGCTGGGTATAAATACGCTAGGACTTGCAAAGAAGAATTAGTTTTAAACGAGGAGCCTCTTTTTGAATACGGAACTTACAAAGGAAATCAGGATGGAAATGCCAGGACCATTGGATCGTGCGCTGATATGTGCCCGAACCGCAAATGAAAACAAGGCCAAGGATATTCTGGTTTTGGACATGAGGAAAATCACACCTCTTTACGATTATTTTGTAATATCCACCGGGGCAAGTAGAAGACAGATTCACAGCATTGCAGAAGAAATCGACGACCGGATGAAGAAGGTTGGAGATAAACGAATAGGCCTCGAAGGATACGAAGCCAGTCGCTGGGTGGTGCAAGATTATGGCGATGTCGTGGTACATATATTTGATAAAGATGCGCGGTTTTATTTTTCGTTGGAAGAGTTGTGGGCAGATGCCGCACGAATCGATTGGAAACAAGACTAGTGTTGATCTACCTCGAATATTAAAGTTTTCTGTCACTTGAAAAACCAATCTAATCATGAATTTTCCTGTATTTATTTCGACATATCTAGAAGAAGCATTAACCAAAGCAGGCTTTGCTTCTGTTGATGCGTTATCGCAAATCAAGGCATCTTCGGATTCAAAGTTTGGGGATTACCAGTTCAATGGCTCGATGGGACTGGCCAAAGAAGCTAAGGTTTCACCACGGAAAGTTGCTGAAAAGATTGTTGAGTTCTTTGCCCTTCCAGATGTTTTGGAGCCTGTCGAAATTGCAGGGCCTGGCTTTTTAAATCTGCGCATCAAGACTCAATGGCTTGCAGAAAAAATACAACAGATGGCAGCAGACCCTAGGTTAGGTGTGCTTAAGCCGGAAAAAGTTAAAACCTTCGTAATCGATTTTAGCTCTCCGAATGTTGCAAAACCCATGCATGTGGGCCATCTTCGTAGCACCATTCTGGGTGATAGCCTAGCAAGAACACTCCGGTTTTTTGGTCATACGGTTATTACCGATAATCATCTGGGTGATTGGGGCACGCAATTTGGAATTATCTTGTATGGCTACAAGCATATGCTCGATGAAAAAGCCTTTCAGAACGAGCCTGTAAAAGAATTGGCAAGACTTTATGTGGAAGTTAGAAAGTTATTCAAAACACCAGAAGAAATAGCTAAAGGCGTAGTTGATCCTGTGCAAAATGCCTGCAGGGATGAAACTGCAAAAATGCACAAGGGCGATCAGACCAATTTAGATCTTTGGCGTAAGTTTATGCCCGTTTGTTTGGGTGAAATTGATCTGGTTTACCAAAGGCTGGGTGTGCATTTTGATCATACTTATGGGGAAAGTTTCTATCAGCCCTTTTTGAATAAAGTGGTGCAGGATCTTTCCGCATCTGGGTTGGCGCGGGAAAGTGAAGGGGCCCTTGCTATTTTTCTTACCGAAGATGCAACGCCTGCTTTGGTTCGAAAATCGGATGGCGCATTTACTTACATGACTACCGACCTTGCAACTATTCAGTATCGGGTTGAGCAATGGAAGCCTGATGCAATTCTTTATGTTGTGGATTCAAGGCAGTCTTTGCATTTTTCCCAATTGTTCCAGATAGCACAGCAATGGCTTGGACAGCAAACTCGCTTAGAGCATATTTCGTTTGGTTCTGTTTTAGGTGCTGATCGAAAGCCTATTAAAACCCGATCGGGTGATGCTGTTGCCTCTTTGGATCAATTGCTTGATGAAGCGGTAAGGCTGGCAAAGGAAGTGTATCAAGCTGCTTACCACCAGGAAGGTGAAACGCAAAGTAAAGAAAGCCTCGAGGATTTGAGCAGAGTGGGTGATGTGGTTGGCATTGGTGCTGTGAAATATGCAGACCTTTGCCAAAATCGCACCAGTGATTATGTGTTTAACTGGGAAAAAATGATGGCGATGGAAGGCAATACCGCGACCTACATGCAATATGCTTATGCAAGAAATCGAAGCATATTCAGAAAAGGCGAGCTTAACCCCGACAACTACCGAAATTCCTCAATCCCAGTGCTTTTAGATACAGCAGAAGAGCGGGGCTTGGCTCTGCAGCTTTTCCGCTTTGAAGAAGCCCTTACCCTTGCTTTGGTAGATTACAAGCCAAGCCTGATAACTTCGTACCTTTGGGATGTTGCAAAAGCCTACAGTGTATTCTTTCAGAACTGCCCGGTATTAAAAGCCCCAAATGAGGGTATCAGACAAAGCAGGTTGTTGCTTTGCGATTTAACCGCCAGAGTACTTAAGCAAGGTTTGGAGTTGTTGGGCATAAGTGTGCTCGAGAAAATGTAATATTTGAAAATAAGTGATAAGGTTTTAAAAGGGTGAACGAACATGTCGAATCAAGCTCCACTTCAGGCAGATAAAAAAGGTGTTCTACCATTTATAAAAAGAAGGCTTGGTAACTGGATGCTTAGGCATCAGTTGCCTTTCAATTTTGCAATTCACATGGTTGGAATTCCAGTTGCGGTTGCGGGCATTCCGTTGTTGTTTCTTTATGAATGGTACTGGGGGGCTGGTGCCCTTTTTGTTGGTTACTTGCTGCAATTCATTGGCCATCAAGTTGAAGGTAATGATGTTGGCGAGTGGGCAGCAATTAAGAAAATGCTTGGAATGAAGTATGTCGGGATATCCCCTAGGTGGAATCCTGAAGATCCGAACAGGCTATAAGTTGCCTAGACGGTTCATTTGCCCGGCGTTTGCTGGTGCTATTATATTGACACGATCCCTATCTGCCTGAATTACCCTTCTTATCCTTAAGATCCCTAAAAAAGCTATAACCGCTAGAAGTTTCCTAACTTTTCTAACCGGAACCGCCGATAAAGTTAATGGCGAACCTTATTTGCATTTTAATTATTGCGTTTAAGGCAAGCTTTGGGAATGAAACTAAGGTGTTGTTTATCAGCACTAAACTTTGGGGTCTAATGGTCATGGAATTGAAACCATCAATTATTTGCGCAGCGTTATTTCTTGCTCTTGTAAGTGGTTGCAAGCAGAACCTCTTCCTTGCGGAAGCTGACTATGAGCATTATAAAAACCTGATGCCAGCAAATTTGGAAAATGATCCTGCAGCAGTAGTTGCGCCGATCACCAAATCCATGAGCAAACCCCCGACAGTAAACGAACCAGAAAGAAAGCCCCGTTACATTTCGCTTGCTGAAAGCGTATCGATTGCAATTGAACAAGGTACGGTAGGTTTTCAAAACCCCCTCTTCCCAGGTATTGGTCAAGATACTTTGGTGAGTTTTACAGGCAGGGGAGCAGGCGGTTCGGATGCAATCCGAGTGTTTGCGCTTGAGCCAGCAATTGTTGGTAACGAAATCGAAAAATCCTTGTCCAAGTTTGATGCGGTGTGGACATCCAGTGTTAACTGGAATAATACTGACCGCCCTATTGGTACCGCTCTTGATAACTTTGTAACTTCTTCGGGTGGTTTAAACTCGATTGAAACCTTGGATTCTTCTTTGAACTCCACCATCTTGAAACCATTGCCTACAGGTGGTGTTGCCGGTATCACCTTTAAGACGGATTATCAGTTTACTAATCTTCCAGCCTTTGTTAATCCGAACTACAGGCCTACATTGCAGTTTCAGTTTGAACAGCCCCTTTTGCAAGGTTATGGCGTAGAGATCAACCAGTTGCGAAGTTCGCATCCTGGCAGTATCACCACCCCTGGTGTATTGGGTGGCCAGCCTGCTGCTGAAGGTATTCTTGTGACCAGAATTCGCTTTGATCAACAGCGTGCTGAGTTTGAACGCAACCTTAACTATCAAGTTCTGAATGTGGAATATGCTTATTGGAATCTTTATGGCTCTTACTGGACCTTGTTTGCTCGCGAGCAAGCTCTTCGCCAAGGCTATGAAGCTTGGAGAATCAGCAAAGCAAGGCTTGATGCTGGTACTATTACGCTTGCAGACCTTGCCCAGACCCGTGGTCAGTATGAGTTGTTTCGTGGTCAGCGTCTTGAGGCCCTTGATAAAGTTCTTGAAAATGAAAGACAAGTGCGCGCACTCTTGGGTATGCCTGCTGAAGATTCGACCAGACTTGTTCCTAGCGATGCGCCTACGCTTTCAAGATTCGAACCTGATTGGGATTCTGCTTTGGACGAAACCCTTACCCTTAGGCCAGAGTTGTTCATCGCCCGCCAAGAAGTTAAGACCAAGCAGATGGATTTGATTCTTGCAAAGAACACCTTGATGCCTGATCTGCGTTTCCTTTCGACCTACGATTCCAACTCGATTGGAAGTACGCTGGATGGTGCAGGTGGTACCAACGCCCTCAGGAACCTTGCAGAAAACAGGTTCAACAACTGGTCCTTGGGCTTGAGAATGAATGTGCCAATCGGTTTCAGATCGCAACATGCTAATGTTCGAAATGCAAGATTGGAACTTTCAAAGAGCTATGAAGTTTTACAAGATCAGGAATTGAAGGCAGGAAGATTCCTATCCCAATCCTACCGCAAAGTGTTTACCACCTATGAACAGATCAGGGTGCAACGCGCTCAGCGAGAAGCTTTTGCAGAACAACTTCGAATTCGGTTCCAAGAATTTCTTGCAGGCAAGGGTGCAGGTAACAGAACCCGCGATACTGTAGATATCCTTCTCGAAGCACAACGCTTCTGGGCTGATTCACTTGCCAATGAATATGCTGCAATCGTGCAATACAATATCTCTCTTGCTAACTTTGAATTTGCTAAGGGCACCATCCTTAAGCACAACAATGTTCAGATTTCCGAAGGTTCGCTGCCTGGTGTTGCACAAGTAAGGGCAGTCGAACACTTCAGAGAAAGAACCAAGGCTTTGGTTATCAGAGAACACCAGAACCCCTTGATGCATAATTCGCCTAATGCAGATGCTGGCGACCCTGGCCTGCCACAAATTCCCAACGATGGTGCAGTAAGCCTTCCCGCTTTGCTGAAAAATGCACCTGAAGTGCCTGACGAAATCAAGAAGGGTGGCGATAATAAGAACCCTATGTTGATCCCAGTACCAAAAATCGATGGCAATAATCTTTCCAAAGATTTAAATCCCGCCTCGAGCCAAACAGTTATCAAGCCTGTTGCTGCAAGCACCAGTACCCCGACTTCCACTGGATTAAGGTTTGAAAAACCTGAAATCAGCATGAAGCCTGAGTAGAGTATCTTTAAGGTTATCTAGGCGATTTCTGCAAAGAAGCCGGTATAATGCCGGCTTCTTTCGTTTTTACCGGTTGTAAATTTAGGGCATTGATTGGAACCCGTAATGAAGCGCTTGTATTTGTACGAAGAACTTTCTGCAATGAAGCTCGAGCCTGAGAGCGCTCTTGCGCCTCTTCTTAAAGAAGGGGTGTCGATTCTTAAAGCTTTGATCGTTGATTTTACAAAATTGAATCAGTTTGAGCTTTTTATCTTTGCCTCGAAGGAAGTAGGGGAATCACTTGTTGCTGAAAAACTTATCAACTTAAGCCAATGGATTGTGCCTGAACCTTCCAACCCTTTTTTAAATGTTGTTAATCCCAAAGATGAGGTGCTGATCATGGCACCTGAATCGGATGGCATTCTTGCCCATCGCATCAAGCAGCTAAATGAAACGGGTGCAGAAAATCTGAATTGCTCAGTTGAAGCAATAACCTTGGCAGGAGATAAATATCAGACATTTCTTCATTTAAACAGAATTGATATCCCGACTCCAGCAACCATGCTGCTTGGCGATTTTCTGAAAGCACAGCAACTAACTTTTCCATTGGTCTTAAAACCCAGAAATGGCGCAGGAACCGCAGATACTTTTTATATAAGCGACATTGGGTTTCTAAAGAATAAAGCTTCCAGCATTCTTGACCTAGATCATTGGATTATTCAGGAATTAAAGCAAGGTTTGCCTGCAAGCTTTTGCTTTTTTGTTCATAAAGGCCAATGTACACCTATCATTTCCAGCTTTCAAAATATGGAATGCCTTGACCATCAGTTTATTTATCAAGGTGGTTCACTTCCTTTGCCCTTGGATTACGAATGTCGGGCTCTGATTCTTGCCCAGAAAACCTTGCGCGACTTCGGTGGCCTAAATGGCTGGGTTGGCGTTGATTTGATCCTTGGCCCAGATACTAAGGGCCTTAAAGATTTTGTCTTCGAAATCAATCCTAGGCTGACAACTTCTTACCTTGGCGCCAGACATCACCTTTTAATTAATCCTGCTTCCTTATGGGCGGGAAACGATTTACTTCTTTCTCAACCCGAGAGTAATGGCAATAATATCGTCTACTACAAGAATGGTACGATTGAAATCAAACGGGGTGGACCGCAATGAGATTGAAACTGATAGCATGTGGCTTGTTTTTCTTTTCGATGGCATTATGTGGATTTGCAATGTTCAATCTACAACAAGATGAAGACAAGAAGTTAGTAAAGTTTTTTGATGCGATGCTGGAGGATGAATTCAAATTGCGCCCAATTGTTGCAACCCAATTGGGAGATCATAGGTTCGATGACAAGTTGGAAAATCCCAGCAAAGAAAATCGGGAGCTATGGAAACAGTTTTACAAATCTTCCCTCGAAAAGTTGCGCTCCCAAATTAAGCTTGAATCACTAAGTGCCAGCGGGAAAGTTGACTTCAAAGTTCTTGAATCGAATCTGGAACGCACCCTATGGCTTCAGGAATTTAACAAAACCTATGAGAATGACCCTAGGGCTTACAACGAATTAATCGCAGACAGCCTTTACTTGCCTTTGTCTCAATCCACAATACCCGAAGAAAAAGTTGTTGCTGCGTTGGTTGCTAGAGTTGCCCTAGTGCCTAAGGTTTTGCAGTCTGCAAAAGATTCGATTAAAAACCCGCCCAAAGTTATTCTCAATACTGCGATAAAGCAGAACCTAGGATCTATTCGGTTTTATAAAAAAGGAATTGGCGAGTTTGTTAAAAATCCGGACCTTAAAACCCGCCTTCTCGAGGCCACCAACAAAGTTGTACCTAACCTAGAAAGTTATCAGGATTTTCTTCAGGAGCTTGCCAAAAAAGGGGGAGAAACAGATTGGCGAATCGGCAAAGAACAATTCAAGCTAAAATTGGTTCACGAACTACAGACCGGGGTTGCCGCAGATGAATTGCTTCGCCTTGCAGAATTGGAAATGGTTACCGTCACCCATGAAATGTATGTGATAGCAAGGCAGTTGTGGTCGGGATTGTATCCCGGGAAAGTTCTTCCTGTTCCAGATGTTAAGGGTAAAAACGAAACCATTGCAAAGGTTCTTGAAAAACTGAGTGAGAAACGAGGCAACCCACAGGATCTCCTGAAAGATACCCGTAGCACTGTAAAAAAGATTCAATCCTTCATCACCGAAAAGAATATCCTCACCTTGCCTCAGCCAGATCGATGCCAGATTCTAGAGATGCCTGAATTTCAAAGAGGGAATTCTGTTGCGTATTTGAATCAGGCTCCGCCTCTTGATACTAGTGCTTCAAGTGTTTATGCGGTTAGTCCGCCGCCATCTGATTGGGATGCCAACACCGTTTTAAGTTTTATGAAAGAATATAATAGTTATATGCTGCAGATTTTGACTATCCACGAGGCTTACCCCGGGCATTATGTTCAGCTTGAATATTCGAACAAGCATACTTCGAAGATTCGCAGGGTCTTGTCCTCGGGGGTTTTTGCAGAAGGTTGGGCTGTTTATACCGAAAAAATGATGCTTGATGAAGGCTATGGCGACCAAGATCCCGGCTTGAGAATACATCAATTGAAATGGTACCTGCGGGCGGTTGCCAATGCGGTTCTTGATCATCAAATGCATTGCAACAACATGACGGATGAGCAGGCGTTAGATTTACTTGTGAACCGTGCGTTTCAAACTCAGGGTGAAGCTTTGGGAAAAATTATTCGATCGAAGCAGTCGTCGTGTCAGCTTTCTACTTACTTCGCAGGCGCAGTATTCTTTAACAATCTTCGAGCCGATGCCCAAAACGCCAAAGGTGAAACTTTTAACCTCAAGCAATATCATGAGGCTGTTTTGTCTCATGGTACCCTTCCTTTAAATTTGCTTCGGGATTTAGTGTGGGAAGATCTTGGATTGAAAAAGTGAGCCCGAAAATATGCGTCAATCCCAAAAAAGAAAGAAAAATTCTTTAAGCAAAGTGCCATTGAAGCGATATTTGTTTGTGTTATATCGCCTCCTTGTTGGTTGGGGGAAAACTGTTTTTGCCGGGGGGAAGTATTAATGTTAATCAGTCGAGTTCAGTTAGCTGGATTTTTAGATGATGAGTTTATGACAGACGGATTGGCAGAAGATGTGGCCAAGGTTTTTATAAATTGGTTGATTGAAAGAGCGGAGAAGTTGGTAGTTTGCGAAAAGAATCCGGTGCTTTTAAAATTGAAACTGCAAAGGTTGGCCACCAAAGGTCGATCTATTCGGAAAATTTTGGTACTTTGGGAGATCGAAGGCCAAAGAGCTAATGCGCATCAGTTATTGGCTGCAGAAGAACTTCACGAAGTACTGGAAGAGTATCCTAGTGATTGCATGAGTCTACTTTTACGCATAGTAAAAGTGCTTACAAAACGAGATCGTGAGACGGTGCACTCGGTACCTGCGTTTGGTGAAGGTTCGGAGATGAGGCGGAAGGCAGCTTGACCTATATTGCCTATCCTTTTTATTAACCCTATTTTTCAACGGTTATGCTGGATAATCAGCTTTCTTAAGGTCGGTCTTCTTAAAATAATTTCAATTTGTTTAAGGTTAACTATTATTCAGCAATCTACTTAGGTAGAATGAGGTAGAGTTAATTTAAGTTGCAATCTGAAATTTATTAAGGTGGACTGCTGTGAGTACCGCGCCAGAGCCTCAAGTTGATCCTCGAGCCCTAGATTTAGAGCGAAAACGCTTAAGTCAAAGGCTGGAAGAACTGTCCAAGCTTTGTGAATCCGATGTACCTCCCGGTGTATTTTACGGTGAGCTACTAAAGAAGCTTTTGGAATCCCTTGCTGCCCCTGTAGGTGCGCTTTGGATTCGAACCAATCAAGGTAATCTTCAGCTGCAATTTCAAATCAGTTTGAAGGAAGTGGGCCTCGATCGATCAGAAGAATCTCGCCAAAGTCACGAAGAACTTCTTAGGCAAGTAGTAGTCAACCCAAGACAAGTTGTCTTGCTTCCTCGAAGTGGACTTGCTTCTGATGAACCAGGCAAAACGGGTGCAGGTAATCCTACCGATTTCTTGCTTTTGATGGTTCCCATTCTTTTAAATAACCAAATCACAGGCATCATCGAGGTTTTTCAGGGCTCGAATCGTGCCATGAATGCCGTCCCTGGTTTTATGCAATACATTGCCTTGATGGCGGACATCGCCACACGTTACCAGCGAAACCAGATGCTGGGTCAAATGCTGGGCCAACAACAAATTTGGACTCAGGTCGAATCGTTTTCCCGCTTGGTTCATGCGAGTCTCGATCCTGTCGAAGTTGCCTACCAAATTGCTAATGATGGAAGGCGTTTGGTTAACTGTGATCGTTTAAGCGTTGGTATTTGTTATGGTAAAAAGCCAGTAATAGAAGCCATTTCTGGTGCGGATGTCGTTGAAAAACGATCCAATCTTGTCAGGCTCATGCAAAGACTTTCGGCCAAAGTGCTTGAGTGGGGTGAAAAACTTGTTTTCACTGGTGCTAAAGAAGAAACATTGCCTCCTAAGGTGCTTGCTGCGCTTGATGAATACCTTGCTGAAAGCGGTAGTAAACTTCTCGTTGTTTACCCCGTCACCGATGACCGCGATAAAGATCGAAAACCTCCGTTTCGAACTGTTTTAATTATGGAATCGTTTGATCCACCTGCAGATCCACAGCAGTTAATCGCAAGGCTTGATGTTGTTGGTCGCCATGCCGCTACTGCAATTTATAATGCTATCCAGTACCGCAGGATTCCGATGCGTTACATTTGGATGCCGCTTGCGAAAGTTCAAGAGGGCTTGGGTGGCGCAACTAAAGCGATTACGCTTGCGGTTGTAGTGGGAGTTATAGGCTTAGCTTTTATGCTTTACTTAGTGCCGTACCCTTTGAAAATGGATGCCTCAGGTCAATTGCAACCCGAAATCAGGCGTAAAGTTTTCTCTTCGGTTGAAGGTGTGATCAAAGAATTGAGTGTTAAACCTGGCGATATGGTTTCTGAGAATCGCTCGTTGGGCATTATGTATGACAGTCAGTTAGAAAAAGAAATTCGAACTCAACGTAAAGAGATCCAAGTCGCTGATCGTGATGCTCGTATGTATGAACAGCGTTCTAGCAAGGGCACGGATTCGGAGAGGTTATCAAACCTTGTTGAAGCTGAAAAAAGTGGCATTATCAGGCTTAGTAAGGAACGGGAACTTGATGCCTTGGTCAAAAGGACTAATGCGGATCTAAATCTGCAAAAAGAAGGGTTTTTTGCTTTAAAAGCTCCCCTTTTTACTTCGCAGGAAGCGGTTAGGGTTGGTAGTAAGGAATGGAAAGTACTTAGTAGCGCCTTCCAAGAAAATCTGACCAATCGCGTTGTCAAACCTTCTGAAGAATTACTGCGTCTGGGTGCAGTCGATGGCCCATGGGAAGTTGAACTAAAAATTCCCCAGCAGCATATCGGACAGGTTCTTAAAGGTTTTGGGCGTATGAATAAAGATGAATTGGAAGTTGATTTTATAGTGCGCAGCGACCCAACTCGGAAATTTAAGGGCAAGCTTACCAAAATAAAAATCGGTGGCGAAGCCAATCCCGAGCGCTCTACCGGTATGGAAGCCGAGCCGGTGGTGATTGCTTGTGTTACCTTGGTTGGTGTTGATAAAGATTATGAACTTCCTAGAGAATTACTTCTTTCGGGTACCGAAGTTCATGCGAAAATCATTTGCGGTAACGAGAGAATGGGTTATTCCCTCTTTTACGGTCTTTGGGAATTCTTCTACGAGAAAATTGTGTTTTTCTTCTAATCAGCAAGCTCAAAATCAATGCTGGATGGATAGAATTAGAAATATATACAGAGTCGACTAGGAGATAATCATGTTTAGATGGGCAGCAGTAACAGTTTTGTTTTTTGGTTTAGGCGTTGTTGTGCTAAATGCGATTAATAAATCTACTTCCCAAAAGGCGGTAGCCACAGATGAATTAGTCTTCACTTCATCTACTGAAGATATTGTTGCGCAGGTGGGGGACAATAAAACCAATCTTGTAGATGGTAATCCCGGGAATAATCAGCCTAAGGTTGATGCGCCTGCTACGGTTACCGTTTCGAGGGCTGGGGTTAACCAACCTTTGGTTATCGCAAATGCTCGCATTAGCGCCATGGAAAGGCAGGAGATTCCTGCTGAAAAAGATGGTAAATTATTGTTCGTGGGTACCGATATTAAACCCAATCGGGATGTTCATCCTGATGATGTTTTTAAGCTCACCATTAGTCGATTAGTGATCGAAGATGAAAAAGTTTCTGGAAGTGATGTGATCTTGTTAGACAATAAATCAAATAAAAAGTTTCGTTTATGGAAGGGCGGTGAAGATCCACTGACCCCAGGTAAGTTGGCGTTAGACTATAAAGAAACTACATTTTATAAGCTTGAAGTTGGTGATGAAGTTCAAAAGAACCAGATGGTAGCCTTGGTGAATCCTGTATTGGCTTTAGATGATTTGGGTATTCGGGCTGCTAAGTTGGAAGCCAGTGAAGCCGATCGCAGGGCGAGTGAAAAAACCCGTGATGAAGCTCATAAACGGTTCCAACAGCAATCACTCCTCAGGCAAAAAGGTGCAGGTTCTGATGAAGAGTATCGCTCTGCAGAACTATTCTGGCGCAGGTATATTGATGAAGAATCAGGCAAAGCAGCCTTGGTGGTTCAATCCCAACGCGAATTAAATGCTGCTGTTACGACACTTAAAATGCATGAGATCCGCAGCTCGATTCCTGGTGTGATTAAAACCATTTATCGAAATCGTGGTGAGGCTATCAAAAATCTCGAGCCATTGCTTCAGGTTCAAAATCGCGACCGTCTACGGGTCGAGGGGCTTGTTGAAGTTCAGGATGCACGAACTATTAGTCGTAATACCAAGGTTATTGTTGAGCCATCGCAACCCGAGCAACCGAAGCTTGTTTTACGCGGCCATTTACAAGAGGTAACTTCAATAGGTGTTTGTCTTCAGGGTGGTGTAAGCACAATTATTTCAGGTAGCGAAGATTCCAGTATTCGTGCTTGGAATCCCGGTACTAGCGAACAATTATGGGCACTTACTCTTAAGCATCCTGTTAAATCACTTGCATGTTTTAGTGGCAAATCCTCACATGTTGTGGCTGGCCTTTCTGATGGTTCGCTGGTGTTCTTTTCCCCCGCTACTATTCGTGAAAAAGATGCTATTAAATCTTCGGTTTCAGGTCATCGTGGTATTGTGCATTCTGTTGCTATTTCCCCCGATGGTGAATATGCAGTTTCTGCTGGTGAAGATCATTCTCTTTGTGTTTGGAAAATCGCAAGTGCAGAGCTTGTGCAAAAATTCACAGATGCACATCGGTCCGGAATTACATCAGTTGCCTTTGCTGGCGCTGCCCAAATTGTTTCGGCAGGCAAGGATAATTCTATCCGTGTTTGGGCTTTCGATGCAGGGAAAATTGATCCTTCCATGCTTCTTTCGTTTGATAAACGCAGTGGTGATGTTTCGCATTTGGGCGTAAGCCCTGATGGTAAAACCATTCTCTTTGATCAAGGTAAGGAAATCCGTGTCCTTAGTCTCGCAGATAAACACCTTTTAGGTATCATCCATTGTAACTCCGGTGGATCTTCCAGCTTTACTAATTTTGCTATCTATTCTCCGGATGGAAAAACAGTTCTTACCAATGGCGGTAGTGATGGTAAGGTTCAACTTTGGCGCACTCCTGTTAACAATGCGCGTCCTGCCGAATTAAGGCAATATATCTGGACTGGTGGTTCTTCCTCTTGCTGTGCTTTTTGTCCGGATGGAAGCTTTGCTGTAACGGGTACACAAGATCACCAAGTTCTTGTTTGGGCTTTGCCCAACAAGCGGGAAGTTGAAGAAACATTGTTTGGGAATATTGCTCTTAATGAAAACTTTTTAGATTCTAATTCCAGGCAAGTTCGCATTTGGGTTGATCTTAAAAACCCCGGCTGGTTGCACCCAGGCGGCACAGCAACCCTTGTTATACCTGGTGCTAAGGTCTCTGTTGCTCCTGATAAATAACTCAACCTAAATTAATTTAATCTTATGAGTGAGCCAGTTTCTTCTGATCTCGAACGACGCAAGCAGATTAAAATCCGCCTTCGTAAAGATCTGTCGATTGAATCGCAGCTTTACGAAGGCCGTACTTTTTTTGTCGTCAAAGATCCTGTTAGCCTTCGCTACTACCGACTCAAAGAACATGAGCATTTTTTACTCGACTTCATGGATGGGAAGCGGACCCTCCAAGATGCTCAAAAAGCTTATGAAGATCGTTTTCGCCCTGATCGATTAAGGCTCGAAGATCTTGAAGCGTTTGCCCAACAACTTTTAACCGCCGGGCTGGCTCAAAATGAAGCCCCCAAATCTGGTAAACAGTTGTACGAAAGGCATGTAAAAAAAAGACGAACCGAGCTTTTTCAAACTTTCACAAACATCCTTTATATTAAGGTCCCAGTTTTCGATCCTGACTACCTCTTGAAGCATATGCTCAAGTATTTTAGTTGGATCTTCTCTTTTGGTTGGTTTCTTATCAGCCTTGTAATTATGAGTGCTGCTGTTTTACTTGTTTCATCTCATTTTGATACTTTTCGAAACAAACTGCCCAATTATTACGAGTTCTTCTTTAGTTTCAAAACCCTGATCTATCTCTGGTTGGCTCTGGGCATTGTTAAAGTCATTCATGAATTTGGGCATGGGCTAAGTTGTAAAAAGTTTGGAGGTGAAGTGCATGAAATGGGCATGCTCTTTCTTTGTTTTTCCCCAGCTCTTTACGCTAATGTTTCCGATGCTTGGACTCTTCCGAACAAATGGCATCGCATCATTATTAGTGCCGCCGGTATTTATGTCGAACTTATCATTGCTTCTATTGCTACCTTCGTATGGTGGAATACTCCTAACGATCCTTTTGTAAACAATCTTGCCCTGTGTATCATGATTGTTTGCAGCGTTAGCACCGTCGTTTTTAATGCCAATCCTTTGATGCGTTACGATGGTTATTACGCTCTTGCAGATTGGTTGGAAATTCCCAACTTACGGGAAAGGGCCAATCGCTTTATCAAAAATCTTTTTCTTGAACATTGTTTCGGTATTGAAGTGCCACCCGAGCCTTATATGGCTGCAACCAGAAAAACACTTTTTATATCGTATGCTGTTTTTAGTTATCTTTATCGGTGGGTTGTCACTTTTACCATTTTGTATTTTATGTATTCGTTTCTCAAGCCATACAAGCTTGAAGTTATCAGTGCCACTTTGACCTTGGCTTCAATTGGGTCGATGGTGGGTTGGCCTTTGTATCGGTTCGGGAAAAACTTATTTCGCAGGGGGAGGTTGCCAGACATGAATCGTGCAAGAACGACTGTAACTGCTTTTATTGCAGCGGTTTTACTTTTGGTGTTTTTCACCGTTCCCCTACCCGTCAATAGATTACGCGGTTATGGACTTGTAGTGCCTAGGCCTGAAACAACGGACAAACTTTTTGTAACAGTTCCTGGTTTCCTACAAGATATCTTGGTGCGAGCTGGACAAGAAGTTTTTAAAGGCGATGAACTTGCCATCTTCAGTAATCATGAACTTGAATCAAAACTTTCTTCTGCAAAAACTGAGCTTGAAGCTAGCGATAAATATCATCGGGTTCTTTTGGTTTTAAAGGATCGCACTAACGACCGTGCTGAACGCGATCGCATCGAAATGGAGATAAATAAATCGGTTCGAACAGGGGATATGGCAAGGATTGAATCCGATACCCTTGTAAAGTTGAAAAAAGATAAACTTGCGATTGTTGCAAGTCGTAATGGGATTATCGGGCATGCCCCAAAACCTGAAGATATCGGGAAACTGTTTTTAGATGATCCTAATGCGCCGCTTGTTTCTATTTACGAACCTAAGGTGCTTAGTATTTGCCTTCCCTTGGTTCCCTCTGATTTTAATCAATTGAGGATGAACCTTCGTTATGCGGAACAATTAAAAAATAAGTCGGATAAAAATATAGCTACTTGGGAACCTGATATCTATATCCGGGTTCAAGGCCGAGATTCCAAGGTTTGGAAAGGTAAAATTAGACAGGAAAGCTTGCCATCATCTGAAGCCAAGGAAATTCCTATGGCTCTTTCCAATAAGGCTGGTGGGCCTATTCCCGTAAAGGCTACAGAGGTTCCAAACCAATTAGTCCCTCAGGCTCAGCAATTCCTTGTTTACATTGATGTTCTCGATGCTGATGCCACTATTTTCCCCGGATGTATGGCACAAGCTAAAATCTACCTGCAGCCCGAAACTTGTGCCCAATGGCTTTGGCGTCTTATAAGTGACCTTTTTGATATAGGTCTGGTAAGATAATCACTTGTAATACTTCCGCCTTTATATTCATGGGTGCATTATGTTCCTAAAACGACTTTTATTGATCGTATTATTGTTTCTTGTAAACCCTGTATTGGTGCGTGCTGATCTTTTCGATGAGTATACCAATCAGGTATTGCAAAAAATGGTCGAAGAGGGGTTCTGCAAGGAAGTTGATGCAATATCCCTAAAAGATATTGCTGATATTGATTCAGTTCTTCCCGGCATTCAAGCTGGTTTTGTTATCGTTAAAACTAATGAAGGCCGCTATTCCCGTTCACTCGTTCAATTTGCTAGGCAAAAAATTGATGCTAACAATGCCACTCCCATGGTGCTTCTCGAACGATTCACCACCTATCGCGAAGGTGAGGAACGAACAGTTCTTGCTTCTTCAAAAAATGTAGCCCTTTTCTCGAAGTTCAGATTTAGTTTTGATCTTGGTCAGGTTGTTCCCTCTGAATTGGGTGGCGATATTCTTTTTGAATCTGATAAGGGTTCCCCCAAAATCTCACCCCTTGGCAAAGCTAAACTTTTTCTTGTAATTAAGCCTCATCCTGATGCTAAACCCATGAAAAAAGATAATGCAGTTACCGTTGGGCCTACCTTTGATATGAAATATTTCAATGGTACCTACCAGTTAAATGATGATGGTAGAAGGACTGGGAAATTGATTCTTAAGGTGGACGAACTTGGCGAGGTTCTTGGTTCTTTTTATTCGGATAAAGATGGGCAAAAATACGAGGTGCGTGGTAAGGCGGGTGCTCCACCTCATGCGATTCAATTCATTATTAAATTCCCCCGGATTGAGCAGAATTTTCAAGGTTTTCTTTTTACTTCCGATGCTAAGGCCATTGCTGGGTCTTCAAAACTGGTTGATCGTGATTCTGCTTTTTATGCCATCCGGGTTGAATGATTAAAGTTCCCAATTAGTCGCTCATTATTTTCACTATTTTGGTTCATTTTCAACTTTTCAAGTATAATAACTTTCATCGTTTTACCTTGCTGTTTTAAACGGCGCCGGTTTTAAAGGGCCTCCTTTGGATAAGATTAGCCTTTTTTGTTTTGGTGCTAGTTATACTGTCGCTCTGGTACTTAACATCTTGTACCAGTATAGGCCTATTCGCCTTCTTAACATTCTCGAAATCACATTCGCTCTTGCTGGGTTGTTTGCACAATCATGGTATCTTGCATGGTGGCAACCCCCGCTTGCTCAACAATTCGGATGGTTTCTTTTGTCTAGTTGGATTCTTTCTACCTTCTACTTATATGGCATTATTCATTATCGGAAGATTGCCTGGGGGATTTTTGTTCTTCCCTTGATCATTTTGCTTGTGACATTGGCTGCATTTTTTCCTCCTGCCATGGATGCCGCAGGCAATCGAATTGGCGGGCTGGTTTCCAATATTAAAACACTTGGGTTGTTGCATGTTGCTTTTTTGCTTACCGCAACAGTTGTGATCTGCCTTGGGTCTCTTGCTAGCTTCATGTACCTTTTACATGCAAATCAATTGAAACTAAAGCTTGCACCAGGAAAAGGTTTAGCAATGCTTAGTTTGGAAAAACTTGAAACTGTAATTCGATTTTGCATAGCGTTGTCATTCCCTCTTTTGTCCATGGGTTTGCTGATAGGTTTATATTTAATGCTTAAAAATGTTGAAAAAATTACTGGATGGTCGGATCCGAAGATTATCGGTTCATCCATATTATGGCTTGCGTTTCTTGTTTTGATTTACGCCCGCTATGGATTTCATTTGCGAGGCAAACAACTTGCAAGCCTTACTATTACTGTTTTTGCCCTGCTAATCCTTTGCTTGATTCTCCCTCACGATCTTCCGCAAGAGGTGGGGAAATGAATCTTCTGGTAACTTGCTGTAATTTTCGTAACACTCCAATCGAAATTCGTGAAAAATTCTCGTTTGATAGTAATCGGCTCAAAGCTGCACTTGATTGGTTTAGCGCAAATTCCAATGTCGAAGTTATTATTCTTGCGACTTGTAATAGGGTTGAAATTTATATCGCTGGCATTGATAGCCTTGAAGTTCAGGGAAAAGAGATCGTCGGGAAGTTTCTTTCTGAGTTCTTTGTTGTTCCCCTTGAAGTTGTCGAAAAACACTTTTTCTTTCTTGGCGCAATCGATGCGGTTAAACATCTTTTCAGGGTCTCGGGAAGTTTGGATAGTATGATCGTTGGGGAAGGGCAGATTGCTGGGCAGGTAAAAAGTGCGCTTGAAACTGCTTCCGCAGCCTCCACTGCAGGTCCATTGCTTTACTCGCTATTTCGACAGGCACGAAGAGTTGCCAAAAGGGTTCGCACTGAAACCATGATTTCTAGAGGCAATATTTCTGTTTCTAGCGTTGCTATTGGTTATGTGAAACAGGTCTTTGATCATTTTGGCGATAAGGTGGTTGCAATTCTAGGTGCAGGAAAAATGGGAGAACTTACTCTCAAAAACCTGCAGGAACTTAATCCAAAGAAAATCATTGTTGCCAATCGAAGCCCTGAAAAAAGTGCTGTCTTAGCTAAAAGTTGCAAGGGCGAAGTATATCCCTGGGAAGCCCTTTCCGATGTTCTTGTTCATGCTGATATTATTATTAGTTCTACAGGTTCTCAGGAGCCAATAGTTACCAAGGAATTTTATTCCTCGGTTTCTCACAAACGCAATGGTAGATCCTTGGTTATCCTAGATATTGCTGTTCCAAGAGATTTTGATCCTGCGATTCATGATGGCGATCAAACTTGCCTTTTTAATATTGATGATCTTCAGAAAATACGCGAATCAACTCTCAAGGAACGATTGAAGCATGTTCCTCAGGCAGAAGTTATTGTTGAGCAGGAATCTTCCAGATTCATGGGCGATTGGGAGCGCAGGCGCAATGGTCCGGTGATTGCAAGACTTAATCAGGAGTTTGAAACCAAACGCAAGAATGTTGTTGCAAACTTGCTTTCCAAATTAAATGGAAAACTATCCAAGGAAGATAAAGATTACATTGAAGGTGCTTTTCGCCTTTTGCAAAATCAGTTTCTTCATGGGCCCATTAGCGCGCTCGCAGAAGAAATGCAAAAAGGTAACGCATCTAATCATTCGCTTATTGATGCTCTGCGTAAATTATTTCGTTTGCAAGATTGATACTTAAGTGAATCATGGCTAAATGTCTTGTCACTGGTGGTGCTGGTTTTATCGGGAGTCATTTGATTTCTCGACTGCTTTGCGATAATAACTATGTTGTTGCACTTGATCACGCCCCTTGGAATAATTTCAATAATCTTTTCAATCTGAACTCTTCCGCTTTTAAATATGTTCAGGGTTCTGTTTCTGATTCATCTTTATTTAGAAGCCTTATTACAGATGCTGATCATATTTATCTTCTTGCTGCTACCCTTGGGGTTCGCCGGGTTATCGAAAATCCCATTGGTACTGCCAATACCCAAGTTGACCAAGTTCGCGATATTTGTGCTATAGCTTCTTCGCATCAGAAAATATTTTATGCGAGTACCAGTGAGGTTTATGGGAAAACTAACGTTTCACCACTTACCGAAGGCCTTCCCTTGGTGTTGGGGGAACCAGGTAAAGCAAGATGGGCTTATGCCTGCAGTAAATTGCTTTCAGAATACTTGCTGCTTTCTTTGTATCGTGATAAAAATATCCCGCTCGTTGTAGGAAGATTCTTTAATGTAGTAGGCCCTAGGCAAAATCAAGCCTATGGAGCAGTAATCCCAAATCTTTTATCTCAAGCAATCAAGGGTGTTCCACTCACCGTTTTTGGTGATGGAACACAAACCCGATCTTTTTGCCATGTTGAAGATGCTGTTGATGCCATGCTTTCTCTTATGAATCATGATTCGTGTAATGGGCAGGTATACAACATAGGCAATGCCGAAGAAATTTCGATTCGTAATCTTGCAGATAAAATCCGAGCGCTTGTTGATCCTTTGTT
>CAJCCR010000355.1 GCA_903960945.1 uncultured Planctomycetaceae bacterium | reverse complement strand
GCAAAGAAGGAATAGAACTAGCTTTAAAATTAAAGCCAGACTTGGTTATTCTTGATGTTGACATGCCTAGGATGAATGGGCTTGAGGTTCTCGCTGAACTTAAAAAGAAAAATCCCGAATTAACTATCATCATGTTTAGCTCCTTGGTGCAAAAAGGAAGCGTTATTACCCTTGATGCAATTTCTCTGGGCGCGGATGATTATTTCTGCAAACCTTCCACAGGGTCAGCAGAAGAAACCATTGAACTGTTAAAAAAAGATTTTTTGCCTCGCTTGAAAGCGGTTTTTAAAAAGAATCAGTCCAGCAGTGGGGTAATTGACATGCCTCAAGCTGCAAAAAAAATACTCAAAGAACATATAAAATCCGTCACGCCTAAAATCTTAGCAATCGGGGTATCTGCGGGCGGCCCAGAAGCCCTTAAAGTATTGTTGACGGCACTGCCACCTTTACCAGTTCCCGCGGTTATCACCCAACATATGCCTGCAGGGTTTACCAAAAGCCTAGCAGATCATTTAAATACCCAGACAAAACATGCTGTTACCGAAGCGGCAGATGGGGATACCCTTGTTGTTGGTAAGTTTTTGCTTGCCCCGGGGGATTATCACATGGTGATTGAACCGTGCTTGGCTGGAAATAAAGTGCGATTAAATCAGAATCCCCCAGAAAATTATTGCAGGCCAGCGGTTGATCCGATGTTACGGTCGGTTGCTAAAATATATGGATCGAGTGCCCTGACCGTTATTTTGACAGGTATGGGGCAGGATGGTCTTGAGGGTTGCAAGACAATTCATAAAGCGGGTGGGAAAATTCTGGTTCAAGATCAGGCCACCAGCGTTGTTTGGGGAATGCCAGGCAGTGTCTATAAGGAAGGTTTAGCAGAAGAAGCACTTTCCATTCATGATCTTTCGACAGCAATCATGGGTCGACTGAATCAAAAATAAACTAAATTAAATTTGAATATCTGGATCATTAAATGCAATTTGACAGCGCCGGTATTACCCAGGAAAACTATCGTATTTTTGTTGATTTTCTCAAAATCAAACTTGGCCATGATTTGGGCGAGGGTAAGGAGTATTTGATTGAAAACAGGCTAAATCCTGTTTGCGAAGCCCAGAAAATTGCGAATGTAAATGAGCTTGCAAGGGAAATAAAAATCAACCCTTACTCGTTCTTGGGGAACTTGGTTGTGGAGAACATGACCATCCAAGAAACGAGTTTTTTCAGGGGTCCCAGAGTCTTTGATAATTTGAAGAAATACATCATTCCCAAATTGATCAACGAAAATGTTTATTCCCGCACCATTAGAATTTGGTCTGCTTGTTGTTCTACAGGCCAGGAACCTTATTCAATCATGATGCTGCTTATGAAGGATTTTCCTGAACTGGAAAATTGGAACATCTCCCTGCTTGCAACAGATGTTTCTGAAAATGCCCTTACCAAGGCGCGATCTGGAATCTACTCCAGATTTGAAGTCATTCGCGGTCTTTCCACTGACCTTAAAGAAAAATATTTTCTCGAAACCCAGGATAATCAGTATCAAATCCGTTATGACTTACGTCAAAAAATTAAGTTTCAGCAGGTCAATCTGTTGGAAGGATTTTATGCACTTGGTGGCCCATTCGATATTATTCTTCTTCGAAATGCTCTTATTTATTTCGCCCCTGAAGTCATTACTGGGATTTTTCAAAAACTTCGAGGCGCAATCAAGGACACCGGTTTCCTCATCTTGGGCGAATCTGAATCTATCATGGGAAAAACCACCATGTTCAACCTTCCAATTGAAGGAACCGATTACTTTACACCCGCACCACTTCCCTAACACTTTTGGTGTTTGAAATGGAAATGCCCATCGGATTTTGGAAGCCCTCCAAGGACCAAATCGCCCTTTCTGCCAATAAGCAAATTCCTGATGTCATAGCGCCAGGAATCAAGCTATTGTTTTGTGGTATCAACCCTGGTTTGTATACCGCAGCAATTGAAAAACATTTTGGCAGGCCGGGAAATAGATTTTGGCCAGCACTATTTGCAGGGGGCTTTACCCCTCGACTTTATTCCCCCTTTGAACAACACCTTCTTCTTCTTGATAATCTGGGTATTACGAATCTGGTGAACCGTGCAACTGCCCGAGCTGATGAAGTCGGGGATAACGAACTCCAAGAAGGGGCAGAGTTACTTTCACAAAAAATAGCACGGTATAAGCCGGAAGCAGTTGCAATTCTTGGCATCACCACTTATCGTACTGCATTCAAGAAGCCTCGAGCTAAATTGGGGCTCCAAGAAGATAAAATTTCAGGTGCCAAGATTTGGGTGCTTCCCAATCCAAGCGGATTGAATGCACATTTTCAAATCAAGGAACTCGGATTGTTATTTGCCCAATTAAAAACTGGTGTTTTTGGTCTATAAATGTGAAGATAACTAAAAGGAGATTTTGATGAACGATAGTAAAATTGCTGATGAATTGATTGCATTAAACCAGAAGCTTTTGGATAGCATCGCCAACGCTGATTGGAAAACTTATAAAAATCTGTGTGATGCAAAAATCACTGCGATTGAACCTGAAGCACCAGGGCAGGTGGTTGAAGGCCTCGATTTTCACAAATATTATTTTGATCTTGGGTCTTCTAAAACCAAAGTGCAAACCACGATGTGCCACCCTGTTGTACATCATAAGGGCGATATGGCTGTGATTGCTTATGTTCGATTGGTGCAAAAATTGAATGCAAATGGATCGCCCATAACTGCAGCATCTGCGGAAACCAGAGTTTGGGAATGCAAGGACGGGAAATGGCTGCATGTGCATTTTCATCGCACTCCCCTTGTTTGATAACAGCCGTGGTTATCAAATTTTAAAAGGTGTTCTGTCATGTTTAAAATCCAGATAAAAAACCCAACTCAAGATGCTTCATTCGAGCATTTTGAGGGCAAATTATTTGGAGGCAGAGCACCTTCAGGAGGGGGAAATGCCCTGATTATAAAAGACCCTTCTGTTTCCCGTACGCATTTTTGTATTGAAGCTGGGAATGGTGGTAATTTCCTGCTTAGTAATATCAGTTCGGGAAATACCATTGTTTTTGAAGATGGCAAAAGCTTGGCTCCAGGGTCTACTGCTGAGTTTTCAACCCCTAATCATTTTGTTATTGGCGGTACCAGTATTTTTATCCAGTCTGGAAAGCATGGTAATCCTTCAGACTTTTTCAGCAGAGAAAAAAAAGCCACCACTGTCTTATATACCCCCAACATACCAGAAATTCAGAAATCTCCCCCGGTCATCAATTTTGAATTCCCTTCTAATTCGCATTTTCTTGATAATCAATCGAACCCCATAAATTTAGAAAATCAATCTGCCCCCGCAGTCATTGGCAAAATTCTCAAGGCGCTAGAAAATATTAATAAATTGCAAGCTGAACTATCTGTGGGGGAGCATTACAACAATCAGATAGCCAAGCAGCTTGTAGAAATGGTGGAGCTGGATATTGGCATAGTTCTGCTGCTTACAAATGATAAGTGGGTTATTTCAGGTTGTTATACCGCTAATGAAAATGTTTCAGTTCGCTACAGCACAACGTTGGTTAAAAATGTTGTGGAGCAAAAGAAAACCTTCTTTCAGGATTTATCCAACCTTGAAGAAAAAGGCCAGTCTTTGGTAAACCTTGAGGCTGCAGTCATTTCGCCTATTTTGGATTTTCATGACAATATCATTGGTGCATTGTATGGCGCCCGCAGTAAAAATATTATTGCAAAGGGTGGGATCACAAGCCTCGAGGCGCAATTGGTGCAAATGCTTGCAAGTACCGTGGGGGCAGGTATTGTTCATGATAGGGCTATTAAATCCAAAGCCCAATTCGAACAATTCTTTTCCTCAGAGTTAGCAAATGAATTGGATAGAAATCCCAACTTGCTCGCAGGAAGGGAGCAGGAAATTACCGCAATGTTTTCTGATATGCGAGGGTTTACCGCTCTATCCAACATTTTAAAACCCGCTGAAATTTGCATGCTTCTTCAAGATATTATGGAACACCTTAGCGAACAAATTCAAATTGAAGGCGGTGTTATTGTTGATTATGCAGGAGATGGAATTCTTGCAATGTGGAACGCCCCGGTTGAACAACCAGATCATGTGGAACGGGCTTGTAAAGCTGCACTTGCAATGCACAAAGGGTTCCCTGATGTCTGTAAAAGATGGAGCCATCTGCTAGGTGATTTTCCCATCGGATTGGGAATTGGTATTAATACCGGTGTTGCATTAGTCGGAAATACAGGGAGCAAAAGAAAATTTAAATATGGGCCCATGGGCCTCACCGTAAATCTTGCAAGCCGATTAGAAGCCTCGACCAAATTACTGGGTTTGCCTTTGGTTATCAGTGCGGCTTCTAAAGCAAAACTTTCGACCAATTATCACACACGAAGATTAGGGCAGGCGATGTTCCCGGGCATTTCTTTGCCTGTGGAAATTTTTGAATGCAAGGATTCATCTGCAAGCAACGAATGGCAAGAAAATAAAATTCTATACGAGGCAGCACTGCAGCATTTTGAAGCTAAGTCTTTTGGGCACGCAATTAAAACTCTGACGCCTTTAATCGAAAAACATGGTCAAGGGAAACTGATTGATAGCCCCTCGCTAAAATTGATTCGAAAATCTTTAGAAGGTTTGGAATCCACCTCGGGAGAGTTTTCGTCCATACTTTGGTCCATGACCAAGTAAATTTGCTTCGCTATTTTCTCTAAACTCAAACCCAGATCCCCCATCTTTACCCAATTTAATTAGTTTTTCAAAGCACTCAGCTATTTTTCCCTTTTAACCGATATATCTTGTGTATCTTTTGCTTTGGATTATTCCCGTTCAGGGTTTTTATGCTGAAGGCTTTTACGATATTTCGAAGTCTCTTCCTTTGCTTGTTTATTCTAGCGGGCTCGGGTTGCCTTTATAACGTACATGAATTGATGGATCATTCGATTTGCGAACGCTCGAAAGAAGTGATCGATTTAGAACCGTTGACTCATTTCGAGAAAAAATCTGAGCTGCCTAAAGTGAACTCAGAAATTAAGCCTAACAAAGAAAAAGCAGTTGATAATAAAATTGATGGGAGTTTAGAATTTACTAGATATGAAGCAGGCCAGAACTCCTCAAAAGATCGTTTAGTTGTACCCACCGACCTTCCAGGTGCTCAAGAACCTCCTATAAAACTTCCTAAATTCACCAAAGAAAACATGGAACAGAGGAAGGAAATCCTCGCCAAGTTGTATCCTCCCCTTCCTGTAATGTTACCAGAACCAGAGTTGGCATTAGGACCCGATGGTAAACCTTACTCCCTTTCAGATCTGCAGAAAATTGCACTTACATCAAGTCCGAAAATCAAACAGGCAGTTGCAGCTGTTGCTGCAGCAAGAGGCGCTGCTATTCAAGCGGGCCTTTATCCTAACCCAGATTTTGGTTACGAAGGTGATACCATGCAAACCATGGGCACTGCAGGATACCAGGGCGGTTACATTCAGCAAACCATTGTGACTGCAAGCAAGTTGCCTACCGCAAGGCAGGCGGCTTTGATGGATGTTCGAATCACTGAACTTTCACTTCGAAAAGCTGAAACAGATCTTTCGCGAGAAGTACGCAATGGCTACTTTGCAGTATTAGTTGCGGATCAAAATATTCGAGTATCGAAAGCCTTGGCGAATCTTTCTGGTGAGGTTTACGAAACAATCATCGAGCAAGTTAATAAAGGTGGGTTTGCAGCACCTTATGAACCATTTCAAATTCGCGTGCTGGCATTGCAAGCGTATGGGCAGCTTGTTCAAGCTAGAAATCGTTATACCAGTGCTTGGAAACAGTTGACGGCAGCCATGGGTGTACCAGGGCTTCCGCTTTCTCAACTTGCAGGTAATATTAATATTCCCATTCCTGTTTATAAATACGAGGAGTGTGTCAAGCGTGTTACCTTATTGCATACCAGTGTAGCGACTGCAGAATTTGATTTGTTAAAGGCTCAGTCATTATTAAAGCTTGCTCAGATAACTCCAATTCCAGATGTAACAGTGCGAGTACTGATGCAAAAAGATTTTACCGCACCACCGTATCCATTGTCGCCTTCCGTGCAGGTTGGCATGCCTGTGCCCATCTGGAATCGTAACCAGGGAAATATATTGCAGGCGGAAAGCCAGATGATCTCGGCTTCAGAAAACAAACACAAAGCCCGAAATCAACTCACTGCGGATCTTGCGGAAGCATTTGAACGCTATGAAAACAGCAGGGTTTTGCTTGGATATTATCGTGATCAAATACTTCCTGATCAGATTCGAACCTATCGCGGTTTGTTCGAAAGATTTCATGCGGATGTTAAAGTGGGTGATAGCGATACCCTTACTTTTGCAGATGTGGTTAATGCCCAGAACATTCTTTCAGCAAGCGTTGTGCAGTATCTTCAAGTCTTAGGGGTCATGTGGATATCTGTTGTGGATATCGCAAATTTATTGCAAACAGATGATCTTTTTCAGATCGCAGGAGAAAAAGTTTCTACTGAATGGATCAATAGTTCCGAAGCTTTGGAACAATTGATCAATCTGCCATGCAAACACCAATGCTCGCCACTCGGTGATCCTAAATACTTTGGGGTGGATGGAAAATGGGCACCAGCAACCAAGTCTGAAAAAGAAATGGGGGGCAAGGCATTCGAAGATAAATCAATCCCAGCATTAAATACTAAGCCCTTGCCTGCACCAAAGGCTGTAGATTCAAAACCTGATCAACTTTTAAAGTAACGATTAAAACAATCGATGGTGTGATTCGCAGCCTTGGAAGAATCAGGCAAGGGCAGAGCCTCTGCTGATACAAATCCTTGGTAGTTAATTTCTTTTAAGGCTGCTGCGATAGGTTTAAAATCAGTGTGGCCTAACCCTGCAGGTTTCCTGTT
>CAJCCR010000354.1 GCA_903960945.1 uncultured Planctomycetaceae bacterium | reverse complement strand
TGGACCTGCATCAAGAATCATTTCAATTCTACCTTCAAGATCTTTAAGCACATGGCTTGCTATGGTAGGAGAAATTGCTCCTGAAATGTTAGCACTGGGTGCAGCAAGTGGTACCCCTGCAATCTCGATTAATTTGCGGGTAACAAAGAGTTTGGGAATGCGAAGCGCAACGCTTGAAGCGCCCGCTGTTACACAATCAGGCACCAAATCTTTTTTATCGAGAACCATGGTAAAAGGGCCTGGCCAAAATGCCTCTGCAAGTTTCTGGGCGCTGTCATTCCAGTTTAATACCAGGCTTTTTGCTTGTTCCACCGAATGCACATGAACAATAAGAGGGTTGTTTCCTGGCCTACCCTTTGCTGTGTAAATTTTCGCAACTGCAGATGCATCAAAGATATTTGCAGCTAAGCCATAAACGGTTTCTGTGGGGATTGCAACCAAGCCACCTTGATTCAGAATCAAAGCGGCTTTATGAAGAACTTCAAGCTCTGGATTATCCGGATCTAATTTAAGAAGCTGCGTGTGCATTCTTTGTGGCTTTCAGATGCTGTAATGAAGGCCGGTATCTTTGCTAGCAGGGCCCTTCATGCGTAGCACTGGTTTTTCGAGTGCAACTACATTACCAGGAGCAACGCTTTGCGTAAGCCAAACATTTGAGCCAATTACCGTGCCCTTGCCCACTATGGTATCGCCCCCAAGAATGGTGGCATTGGCATACACAACCACATCATCCTCTAAGGTGGGATGGCGCTTCTTGCCACGGATGATATTGCCCGAAGCATCTTTTGGGAATGAAAGCGCACCCAGGGTAACACCTTGGTAAAGCTTCACATTAATCCCAATATCGCAGGTCTCGCCAATGACCACACCCGTACCGTGATCGATAAAAAAGCGCGGTCCGATCCGAGCCCCTGGATGAATATCAATCCCTGTTTTGCTATGTGCATATTCAGTCATCATTCTGGGGATGAGAGGAATACCAAGAAGTAATAATTGATGAGCCAGCCTGTAAATAGAAATAGCTTCGATGCCTGGATAGCAGAAAATAATTTCATGATGGCCCTTGGCAGCGGGATCGCCTTCAAAAGCGGCCTGCACATCATGTTCAAGCACCATGCGGATTTCGGGAATTTTTTTGAGAAAATCGAGTGTGCGTTGTTGCGCTATTCCTTCGAGATCATGTTTACTGATTTCTGGGGATGCCTGATTTTCCATTTCATGGCGTAAAGCCCGTGTGATTTGCACGATCATTTTATCATGCAAGCCATCGATTAGGTCGCCCACGTAATATTCAACATTGGCAATGTGAAGATTTTGCCTGCGGAAATACCCTGGGAAGAGAATATCCAAGAGGTCTGCAAGCATGGCGTTGACAGCTTCCCTGCTGGGCAACGGTTTGTGGCCCAAATGACTGGTCTTATTGCACTCGGTGTAAGTAGCAACAATTGACTCGGTAATTTCAGGCAGAATCTCTTTCAATCGAAAATCAGTAGCCATGGTTAACCTCAAGTAGCAAAACCCGAACAAAAAGCATGGTAGGAGGAAAAGTAGACAAGGTCTAGTGCCCCTCCTCTCTAAAATCGGAAGGAATGCAACTAAGATAGACCAAAAGAATGGGAAGTTTCAAAGTAATAACCCTTGAAGTAGTCATTTTACCTACTTATTACCTCGCTTCACTAGATTTCCAAAGCTCAAAACCAAAGCAGACTTGCTTAAAAAACGGGCAAAGACTGCTTTGGCTAGCAGATTCGGCCCAGCTATCAACATAATTAAAAAAACTTAAATTATTATTACAAATAGGTTTACAGCAAATATTTAATTTTTTACGAGATACTGATTAATAATTGGCCCGGCTTTTGCACTAGTAGTTCCGTGCGCTTGCGGAGGCGCCCCGACCAGAACCAGCCGACCCGCGCTGGCTATTGGAGAGATAGAACAGCGGGTTGGTTGGGCTGGAATAAAGGAACCTTTGTTAGTCCTTCTTGGCCTTCGGGTTGTCAACCATTGGGAGAGGTGGTTGGTAATCTGAAGGCCTCTTTTATTTGATATTATGTTAATCATTTCTTAAAACTCCATTACAATATAAGTAAGTGAAAAGATACGCTTTCAAAACATGAGGTTTGACCGTGGAGCAATCTTCAACGCATCGAGTAGAAGAATCACCCAGGCATGACGCTGGCAAACTGGAATCACTAAACCGTACAGATCGGTTTGGAAGCCAGTGGAAAAATCAATTAGTATCGTGGTTTGGGTCGCCTTGGGATAGAAGGTTGGCATATGCAGCATTGCAGGTGCCAAAAATCCGCCATTGGGAATCCGAATTCGACAAACTCACCGATTTTGAAATACTCGAAATATCTAAGAAAATGAAAGGCCGTGCCCGTGGGG
>CAJCCR010000353.1 GCA_903960945.1 uncultured Planctomycetaceae bacterium | reverse complement strand
GTATCACAAAGAAAAAGGCTACCCAATCGTGGTTTTAAGGCCTGGGTTCATTTATGGCCCTAGAGACCGCACTGTTCTACCTAGGCTTATGGAAAAACTTAAAACCAAAGAAGTGAAGTACATAGGCAGCAGTAGCTATGCCATGAATAATATTTTTGTGGGCAACCTAGTGCAAGCAGCATTTCTTGCCCTTGATAACCCTAATGCAGTGGGCCAAGTATTCAATCTCACCGATGGCGAGAAAGTAAGTAAAAAACGATTTATCACGACCATCGCCAAGGGCATGAATCTGCCCACGCCATTTTTCTTACCTGTTCCGCTTTGGCTTGTGAAATTCATTGCAAACTCAATGGAAAAGAAAGCTTTAAAGCGCGGAGCCCTAGAAGCACCAAAAATCACCAAAGCCAATATTAAATTCCTAGGCCTAAACCTAGATTTCAGTATTGAAAAAGCAAAACGCGTCTTAGGCTATGCCCCTGCTAAAACTTTTGATGAGGGTATGGCTGAAACACTTAATTGGTACAAAAACAAATCCTGAAAATCATTCAAGAATACTCTTTGCGATCATCATCAATAAAGTTAGATTATGCGAGTTAGATTTTTAAAGGAGACTGCATGAGCCTTCATGGAAAGAAAATTATTGTACTTCTGGAACAACAATATCAGGAAATGGAAGTATGGTACCCGTACTACAGGCTTAAAGAAGCTGGGGCAGAAGTGGTCATGGTTGGCCCAGAAGCAAACCATTCCTACCCAAGTAAGCTTGGTTACCCTGCTAAAAGCGAAGTTGCTGCCCGGGATATTAACCCCTCCGATTTTGATGGCATCATAATCCCAGGTGGGTTTGCACCCGATTTCATCCGAAGATCCGAAGCCATGATCAAGTTGGTCAGCGTGATGGCAGAGCAAGGCAAAATGATCGCTGCTATTTGTCATGGACCTTGGGTATTATGCTCCACTAAGGCATTGAAGGGCAAGAAAGCTACCTGTTTCTTTGCCATTAAAGATGATGTGATCAATGCTGGGGCAGATTATGTAGATGCAGCAGTAATTCGCGATGGGAATCTAGTTACCAGCAGAAAGCCCGATGACCTGCCTGTTTTCATGACAACAATTTTCGAGGTGTTGACGCAAGCCAAGAGTTCAAAAACGAACACCAAGTAAACATTTGATATTTTACACAGTTATTTTTTACGAAAGGATAGTTTCATGTCATCCCATTTTTATGCTCCAGTTAAAGAAGACAAATTCGCATTTGGCATTTGGTGCCTGCAAAATAGGGGTCGGGATCCGTTTGGCGACCAAACACGCCCAGAGATTTCCGCCTTGGATTGTATCAAAGGCCTTGCAGATCGAAATTGCTACGGCTTCGAATTCCACGATAACGATATTATTCCTTTTGGATCTTCCGCTGCTCAAAGCGACGCTATTGTTTCAGACATTAAAAAATGCATGTCTGACAATGACATTAAAGCGACCATGGCTACAACTAATAACTTCTATCATCCCATTTTCAAGGATGGCGCTTTCACCAGTACCGATCCCGCAGTAAGACTTTTCGCAACCCAGAAAGTCATGCGTTGCATCGATATTGCAAACGAACTGGGCTCCGAAATATTTGTCTTTTGGGGAGGCCGTGAAGGCGTTGAAGTTGATGCTAGCAAAGACCCTATCGAAGCCTTCAAATGGTTTAGAGAATCTTTAAACTTCCTTTGCAATTATGTACGAAGCCAAGGTTACAAGATCAAATTCAGCCTTGAACCAAAACCTAACGAACCCCGTGGCGACTTGTATTTGCCCACAGTAGGCAGTGTTCTTGCTTTCATCAACACCCTTGATCACCCTGATATGTGTGGCATCAATCCTGAAACAGCTCACATCAAGATGGCAGGATTAAACCCTTACCATGAATTTGCCCAAGCTCTTGATGCAGGCAAGCTGTTGGATGTTCATCTTAATGGTCAAAAACCTTTGCGTTTCGATCAAGACCTTACTTTTGGTAGCGATGATCTTAAAGAAGCATTCTTCACAACAAAGCTTCTCATAGATCATAAGTATGCCGGGACAATCGGATTTGATTGTCACCCTTACCGTACTGAATCCAACCCTTGGGATTTCGTAGATAGAAACCTTCGCACCTACAAAATCATGCAGGAAAAAGTCAAACAGTTCAACGAAAACAAAGAGATCCAAGGCATCCTTAAGGAAGTCCACGGGGCATCCAAAAACTTGCAAGGCTCGCTTTCAAAGTTCACTCCTGAAGCAGCAACCAAGCTTAAAGAAATGAACTTTGACCCCACTGCACTTGCATCAAGAAAACTACCTTATGAAAAGCTCGATCAATTATTGACCGAACTTATCCTAGGGGTTCTTTAACTAAATAGCTTTTGAAAGTAGGCGTGATATGGCTCCTAATCATTCTCCAAAGTTTCTGGCTATTGCACAGGATGCAAAAAAAAATGTCAAAGAAACTACGGTACTTGATGTAAAATCACGCCTCGATAAAGGCGAAAAACTTCTGCTTATCGATGTCCGCGAAGAAAGCGAATTCGCCACGGATCATATCCCTGGCGCTATTCACCTCAGTAAAGGTGTAATCGAAAGAGACATTGAATTATCGGTACCTGGCCTAGCAACTGAAATCATTCTTTATTGTGGTGGGGGTTTCCGCTCTGCGCTTTCCGCAGAAAATCTGGCCAGAATGGGTTACAGCAATGTGATATCCATGGATGGCGGGATCCGAGTATGGCGAGAAAACGGATTCCCCCTTACATCCCATTAAAAAGCATAAAAATGACTCCTATCGCTTATCTGGCTGTATCTTTAATAAGAAATTTTGCAGATTTTTTCTCACTCTCTTTTATAATTTCAGCATCCAAAGCGAATTACAATGGGCTAGATACCCCCAGCACTTTATTACTCCATCTAGCAATAGGATTCGCATTCGCTGGGTTTGTTTTTTCGCTTCGTAAAAGCCGCAGCGACATTATTCTTGCATCTTTTGGCTCTTTACTCTCACTCGGATTTTTGAGCATTCCTTTATTTACAGGTTTTTGCCCCGATCCAATCTTTCTGGGCTTCGCCATGGGGCTAGGGCGCACCTTCTGGAATAGCTCAATCCTTCTTGCTACCAACCAAAATAAAACACTTGCTCGCAGCATCGATAATGCAGGAATGCTTTTAACCACACTGCTATTACCTTTTAGTATTTTTGCAGCAACAAACATCTTGCCTACACCAGACCAATTAATTTTCCCGTTTTTTTCAATGCTATGTATTGCACAAGTATGTAGTTTGTTTTGTTCAGGCGCGTTTTACATAATATGCAACCACGAATCCCCTAAACCCCTACCCGAAAACTCTAAGATCTACCCATCAACTTGGAGAGATGATTTAATTCCATTGATTGCAAGAAGCTTGATCTCTGGCATCATACTCGGACTGTGTTATTTATTCATTATTGAAGCCAATGGCTTTGTTTCGGATTCAAAACATCTTGCATTAATTAGCATTAGTAGTTTTGTTGGGGTTTTGTTTTTTTACATCATCAATCACCCACTTAGAACTATCGGGTCTGCGCCTTGGGGCATGTTCTTATCAGGTGCAAGTTTGATGTTTTTTGTTTTATATCCCGTCAATATTATTCCATTAACAATGCTTACAAGCCTGGGGATTGCAAATGTTTTGGCTTGTTGCAGGCGGGCTTGCCGACCTGAAGACGTACTTTCAACACCTCCAGCAATGTTATTGTTCAATTTCGCACCCTGGTTTTTTGCAATTGGTTTTGGGTGGCTGTTCTACCAGCTAAAACTTACGCCAATGCTAGCAGGTATTTTGCTGATTTTATCAGGGATAATTCTCACTTGGGTAACGCTTCGTGCGTTCTTAGAACAACTCCTTTCTATTGCTTTAATTCTTCCCTACAAAATAACAACGTATGGCTCTGGAATCGAACAAATGCCTTACCGCGGCCCAGTCATCATGATTGCAAATCATGCAGCATACCTTGATCCTTTTTTAATCGGTAAAGTTGTAACACGCAGAATCATCCCCATGATGACCAGTGTTTTTTATGATTTACCTGTAATCTACTGGTTGATGTCAAAAGTAGTAAAAGCGATTCGGGTAGAAGCTGCGACCTTCAGAAGAGAAGCCCCAGAGTTAAATGATGCCATCGAGGCATTAAAGCGGGGAGAATCGCTGTTGATATTCCCAGAAGCCAGACTTCGCAAAAAAGAGGATCAACTTCTGTTCCCCTTTGGACAGGGAATATGGCACATACTAAATCAACTACCTGAAACGCCAATCGTTCCGATCTGGGTAGAAGGTGCCTGGGGAAGTTATGCCTCTTATTACAAAGGCGCTCCTTTCGCAAACAAGAGCATGGATTTCCTTAGAGAAATCAAAATCGTCGCAGGAGAAGCAAGAGTCATACCGAATGAACTACTTGCAGAACACAGATTGACAAGAAAATATCTGCAAGAAGTTGTATTGGAAAATCGAACAATCATCGGGCTTCAAAACACCGAATCAGAATCAAGCCAAGATTCTGCAAAGCTTGATTAACAAACATTTAACAAGCAAAGCCTTTTCAAATTTAATTCGCACCAATCTTAATTGGCTCCTTACTGAGGATGGAAAAATACAATCCATGCTCGCCTTCGCCATTGTTGATCTTAATCAAGATAGGATTTGCTCCCTTTTTGAGTTTCACTGCAACAGAATTTCTTGCAGGTTGAGCAGCGAAATGATTCTTATCTTTAAACACTTCAGCGTTATTCACCCAAACCTTGACGCAATCATCAGCACCAACAAGAATTGTTGATTCTTGGTCAATGGGCGAATCAATCACTTGATAAAGGTAAGAGATAATACCATTGTTTTCAGGAGAAAAATGCAAAGCAAGATTCAAATAGCCATTGGAAGATGCACGCACTTTAGACCAAGCAACTGGCCCGGACTTACCTTTTAATTTCTTTTCCAAGTCGACCTTGGTTTCTGGTTCACTCAATTTCTCAAAGTTTTCGTCTGAAACACCATTTTCGAATGGGCCGATAATATGAAACCATTCAGGAGAAAATGCTGCAGTCTGAAGTGTTGCAAGATAATCAACCAAGTCGATCAAATCCTGCTCACTCATGCTATTGATCAAATCGGAAGGCATAAGCGAATTAGGGCCTTTAGCCTTTGATTCAACATCCTTTCGATCGATTTTGTAATCCTTACCGTTACCATCACGGAGAACAATCAATTCTGGAGATTCTTCAACAATCAAGCCAGTAAGAACCTGCCCTTTTTTGGTTTCAATTATCCATGTGAGGTATTGGTCAGCAATAGCCTTGTTAGGATTGATAAGGGACTCGTAAAGGTTTTCCTTAGTTCCTTTTTTACCAATCATAGAAAGATCGGGGCCAATAGCACCACCAGTACCCTGAACGGCATGGCATTTCAAGCACTGCAATTGGGAAGTTCCGCTGGAAGCCATTAAGGCTTTACCGCGAGCTATATCGCCTTTTTTAAGTGCTAGCACACTTAGAGCGGGCAGTTTTTTAGGATCTAGTTTTCCGGGTGCAGGATAAGCAATCATCGCTTTATTACGAAGATCTTGATAAGGGCTATTGCGCAACAGTCTACCAACCTCTTGCTTTAATTCTGCAGGGATTTCACCGTTGCCATTAAGCAATAGGAAATCAGATCCATTCCTTGTACCTGATAAAGCATTAGCAACTAAAGTTCTTTTAGTTAAAGGTGCAGTTTGATCGCTGAATACTGTTTGCAATGCAATCATTGCAGTTTGAAACCCTGATACCTTACCCTTGGTTTGCCCCAAAGCAGCAAGGGCATTTGCAGCATCCTGTGAGTAGATGTTGTTTTCCTGCAATACTTTTGTCAGGGTATCAACGGATAGATTTTCAGGCAGAGCGCCCAAGGTAGCAATGGCTTGTTTTTGCACCCGTCCATCTTTATTTGCCAAGGCCAACTTACTAACTTGTTCTACTACGCCTTTTGGTTTTGCAGCTTCAATAATTCCGAGGGCAAGCCTTTGATCCTCAGGATCACCTGCAAGTAATTCGTTTACTGATTTTAGAAGATCTGGGCTGGAAGCAACCGCAGACCATTTCCCGGGTAAATAGATTTTAAGCCATTCGACTGCTTTTTCACGAATTTCAATACTCGACTTTGATTTAACCAAGCCGACAAAAGTAAGGGCATCATTAGGACTATCATTGGAGGCAAGGATGTTAATAATTTTAAGTTTTTGCTCGAGTGGTATTTCAGCTTTGGTCAGCATTTCGCCTAACCCAGCCATCATATCTTTTGGCCTTAATTCAAAAACAAGATCCCCTACTGCAGGTGACCAGTCAGAGAATTGCTTTTTGAAATCCGCAAGGAAGAGTTCACGGTGTTTGGGATCGGTGCCTGCAGCAACACCAATGGCTTTTAGAAGAAAAACATCTTTGCCATCATATTTTTTCGCAAGGTTATAGAACCACTGTTTGGAATTATCATCATCTGATTCGCGAAGGTTAACCAAGATTTCGCGGGCGACTCCCGGTCCCCCGTTGGCGAGAAGAAAATCAACCCGTGTTTTTTCATCAGCACTAAGGCCCATCAACCCGGGGTGTGCATCGACAAGTTTCCGGATTTCGAGCCATTTGAATTCTTCGCGTTGCTCAAGACCTTTAGGAAACACTTTGGGAAAATCAACAAACCATAGAATTCTTGCAGCAACCCAAGGTTTTTGAGCAATATCAGGATCAGCAAAAATCATCTTGGCGAGTGCATTCCTCTTGGAAGCATCCATTGCAACAATATGTTGCAGTGCAATATATCGTGTTGCATTACAACCAGAAGAAAGGCCAGAAATGATGCCTTCGTTCGTCGAATAATCAATAGCCGGAACATGGGATTTCGAACCTTTGGGTGCAAGGCGATAAATACGCCCCTTGGTAGTATCGCCCATACCATGCCCGCCAACACCAGGATCATACCAGTCTGCGACAAAAACAGAACCATCGGGTGCAATCTTGACATCGCTTGGGCGGAACCAACCATCGGTACTGGAAATCATGTTTTCTTGTTCAACCGAAAAACCTGCGCCATCGATTTTAGTATGGTAGCAGCGCAAGTTTCGGGGGCCAGCATCGGTATGTAAAGGTTGGCCCTGATACTTCGCGGGAAGTAATTGCGCTTCGTACATACACATGCCAGTGGGGCTACCAAAAAAAGTGCGCAAGATTTTAGGAACGATACCTGGGTCTTCTTCATGCCAATGGGTTTGGCCAGGCCCACGGGGATGATATCCAAAATTACCACCGGGCATCACATAACAAATACGCGTTTGTTGATTTCCATCATCATCGTTATCACTAATGAAAACGGTGCCATAACTATCAACCGCGGGCATGTAATTATTGCGAAAATTATGAGCAATAAGCTGAAGCTTATTACCATCGAGATCGCAGCGCCAAACAGTACCAGCCCTAAGATCGGTGTTATTGGAAGACCACTTTTTACCTTTGCCATCAGCAGACTGAAGATCTTTGACACCTGTATCGCCGATAGAAAAATACAATTTGCCATCAGGTCCAATAGAAATACCATGCACGCCATGATCATGATCAAGCCCTTGGAAACCAGTTAACAATTTGGTCGGAGGGCCATCCGCTTTGTCATCCCCGTCTTTATCTTCAAGCACCATGATATCAGGGGATTGGCAATAAAAGACTTTACGGCCCGGGCCTTTAGCATCCTTTGCAACAGCAATACCAAGAGGCGACATAACATGGGGCGCTTGGTAAAAAGTAGTGGCTTTATCTGCCTTTCCATCGCCATCGGAATCGATGAGGATAACAATTCGATCGCCTTCAGTTCGAAGAGGAGGCTGGTTTCGCAATTTTCTTCGATAATTAACTGCTTCGCAAATCCAAGCCCTACCCTTTTCATCAATATCGAAGGTAGTGGGGTTAACAAACAAAGGTTCTGCGGCCCATACTTTAAGTTCCATACCTTCAGGAACCGAAAAAGTAGCTTCGGCTTTTTCTAATGTTATTTGAGCCATTGCCGAATTTTCGACAGCCAAAAATCCAACCAAAAGAATTATAGAAAATGAAAAAGCGGTTCTAATAGTCATCGAATACCCCATTCAGGCCAGAAAATAGACAACCAAAGCAGAACCTAATAATACTCTAAATCCATAGAGAATTAAAAGGGGTTTATTGAAATGGGTTGAATTTTTTAAACTGCGACTGATCTGTGCGAAATTAGATCAGGATCGATAATTAACCGAAAGCCATTGAACTAAAGCCGTATGCCTCTTCCGGTGATCTTGCCGGGAAATTGCAATTTCAAGCGCTTTTTTTGTTCCTACCACAATCACTAACTTTTTACCCCGGGTTATTCCCGTGTAAAGCAAATTTCTTTGCAGCATCATGTAATGCTGGGTATGAATGGGAAGTACCACTGCTGGATATTCTGACCCCTGCGATTTGTGTATAGTTAAAGCATAGGCAAGCGAGATTTCATCCAATTCACCAAAATCATAAACCACCAAACGTCCTTCAAAATCAACTGTAAGCTCCTTCTCTGATTCATTGATTTCCTTGATGAAACCAACATCACCATTGAAGACTTCTTTCTGGTAATTGTTTTGCATTTGAATGACTTTATCACAGTTGCGGAATTTGGTACCAAACCTTTCAATCTCAATTCTGCCTGCAAGAGGATTCAACAAATCCTGCATTTTTCGATTGAACTCCCCTGCCCCTAATTCTGTGCGATTCATTGGTGTAAGAACCTGAATATCCTTCATGGGGTCGAAATTGAATTTTTTGGGAATTCGATCATGCACCATAGCAAGAACTTTTTCTGAAACCTGAAGCGGGGCCTCAGACTCAATAAAAAAGAAATCCCCTTCTGCATTTGGAGCAGAGTCGGGAAATTCCCCATGTAATACAGAATGAGCTGCACGAACAATAAAACTACGCCCAGCTTGGCGAAAAATCTTGGTCAGCCTGACGGTGCTAAACATTCGGGAATCAATCATATCTGAAAGAATTCTGCCAGGCCCAACCGAAGGAAGTTGATCAACATCACCAACCAAAAGCAAGCAGGCGTGTGCAGGAACTGCACGCACTAGGTGGTGCATTAGCACGGTATCAACCATGGATGTCTCATCAACCACAACAAGATTGGCCTCTAAAGGCTGGGAAGGGTCACGCCTGAAGCCTCCGATAGAAGCATCAAATTCAAGCGTGCGATGAATGGTTTTAGCTTCTCTGCCAGTACTTTCTGCTATCCTTCGTGCGGCACGGCCTGTGGGAGCACACAAGACACAAGTTTTCCCAAATTTTTCAAAAAGGTCTAGAATCAATCGAATAATCGTGGTTTTTCCCACGCCTGGACCACCTGTTAAAATCAGAATTTTTTTGGCAGACGCCATCTGCACCGCTTGCAATTGCTGCTCATCCAACTCTAGGCCACTTTTCGCAAGAATGTTTTTGATTTCACTATCGCAGTTTTTAGAATGAAGTGGATGTGTGCCCGTTGCTAATTTAAGCAAATTAGCAGCCAGGCTCTTCTCTGCGGTATATAAAGCTTTTGCAAAAGCCCACTTCGATCCATAAACCGAATCAATGATGACAACCCCAGATTCAACTTCTGATGCAAGCGCTTCTTGAATAATAGCTATTGGAATAGTCGTCAGTTGAATTACATGATCAATTAATTCTTCTTCAGGAACGCCAACATGCCCTTCATTTGCAAGGCGCTCCAAAGAGTAATAAATTGCAGCGCGGGCCCTTTCAAGGCCATGGGGGTTGATACCTATTTTCTGTGCGAGTTCATCGGCAGTCTGAAACCCCACACCTCGAATATCTTTTGCCAGTCGGTATGGGTTTTCACGAATAAGGGTGACAGCGTCCTGTCCATAAGTTTTAAAAATCCGAAAAGCTCTTGCGGTTCCTATTCCATAAGATTGCAGGAAAACCATGATGTCTCGAATGGTTTTATTTTCTTTCCAGCTTTGGCGAATGAGTTCGATGCGTTTTGGCCCCAGCCCTTTTATCTGTTTAAGAAAGCTGGGCGACTCATCAATGATTTGAAGTGTTTTAAGGCCAAACACGGTTACGATTTTTTGTGCATAGCTCGGCCCAATTCCTTTAATAAGGCCGGACCCTAAATATTTTTCAATCCCCGCAAGTGAATGGGGAGGGGAACAACGCAATGCTGCAGCTTTAAATTGAGGCCCGTGATCACGGTCTTGAATCCAAACCCCTTCGCCCTCAAGAAATTCCCCTGCGTTTACAGAAGGCAGATTTCCTATTACTGTTACGAGGCCAATTTTTCCACGAACATGCACTTTTAGAACAGCAAAGCCATTTTCTGGGTTATGAAAAGTAACTCGTTCAATGACCCCAGACACAATTTCATTCATGGGCTATGGAATCCGAAACTAGGAAATAACAGAAGTAATCTTACCTAAATTGCACGCAGTTAGTTAAAAACCAATTAAAATTTCCAAAGAAGTTCAAACAAAAGCCCCTATTTCACCTAAGGAATTGATGACTTTTCATCCATTTCAGAAAAACCGCTTTCTCCCGACAACCCACTTTGCCCACATTGACGGTTCGGTTTTACCAATAATGCTGAAAAGGGAAATGGGGAAATATTTACTGATTTTGTTGAAAGTAATGACTGTAATTTGTCGATCAATTAATTAGAGCGACTTATTTTAGTTTTACGGTGCGGGCTTTGTGCCCAAACCAAACTTGAAATGTTTTCAAGAAGTTTTTCCTTGTTCATGGTTTGTATAGGGGGTTGGCATGAAGCGGATCTATGGAAGTATTCTGACGCTGGCAACTCTGAGTGGTTGCGTAACAACCGAAAACAGTGGCGGTAGTTATATGGCACAACGCCGTACCGAACAAAACCCTATCTCCCAAGATAGTATTGGCCGGGGCACTTACACCGCTCAATCAATACCCGGAGTTCAGGGGCCATGGGGTGCACCCGTGCCTGTAGCCAGCGCTTACAGAGCAACCCCCATCTCTGGAGAAGCTGCTGCCAAGGCAATGATTGCCAACAGCGTTCCTCTTTCGATGGTGCAACAAGCATCATTCAAGCCAGGCAGAATACCTGCTTCGCAAAACCCAATGCAACAAGCAATGGCTGGAATGCCCCCAGGCGCAATGATGCCCGGTGGCATGCTTTCACCTCCAGGAATGCCAGCAATGCCCGGTATGCCAGGTGGTATGCCCGGTATGCCAGGTGGTATGCCAGGAATGCCAGGTGGAAATAGCTCTGGTATGACACTCGCAAACCTTGGTATGCCAATGGGTGGCCATGGCGGAATGATGGGCGGCGCCCCAGCAAATATGCCAGGCGCAGTAAACGCAATGGGCGCACTGACAGGCGGTGGCGCACCAGCAGCCCCGATGCCAGCACAAAGAACTGAAGTCAGGTTTATTGAACCAGCAGGCATGAAAATCTCATGGTTTGCGCCTGGTTCAGATGGTAAGCCTGGTTTTAACTCGCAGTACCTTGAATCCCCCGGTCGATATAACTTCCTTCAGGCTGCAATATATCGCCTGAAACTAAGCGAAGTTCCAAATCGCCCCGGTGTGGAACTTTACCCCACCTTGGAAGTGGTACCCAGCACAGGAAAGACCAACACTTTCCTAGCACATAGCTCGGTTCCTGTAAGCTTTACGGAAGAAGATTTCCAACAAGTTGCAGCAGGTAATTTTGTGGTCAAGGTTGTTTATCTTCCAGACCCACAATTCCAAGACCTTGCAACCGCAGGTGGTTTGGATGAAGTGGTATCTTCCAGACTTGAACCTGGTGTTGACCCGATCGCTGAAGCTCAACGAAGAGGTAGCATTCTCTTGATCGTAAGATTAGGCAACATCGACTTGGAAGCGCCAAACACTCCAGCAATGGATGCACCTCCCGGAGGCGGCATGAGAATGCCAGTTCCCCCACAAGGAATGCAGGGCGGACCAGGCATGGGACGAATGGTGCCTTATGGTATCTCAGGCCCCGGGCCAATGCCTGGGCAACAGAGCATACAAAGAATGCCAAGCATGCAGATGATGCCTGGTGCACCACTTAACCTTCCAAGTGTACCAAACGTTGAACCCAAAGCTTTGCCTTCCCCAGTCTCGCTTCCCTCCACCAGCATTAAGGAAGTGCCCGGGATTACTACAAGTCAGAGTAATAATGAAGAAACAACGATAATTCTCAAAAAGGAAACGCTTCCCTCAACAGGAACCTTACCCCCAACAGGATTAGAAATTGTTCCAGGGAACAATGGAATCACCACCAAGGTTCCAGAGATTAAAAGCGGAGTACCGCAATCAACCATCCCACCTTTTGTAAACAAGTAAAGGTGAGATAAACTAACGCCGGCGGTCGGGGCTACAATCCTCGAACGCCGGCCTTTTAATTACCTTGTTCTGTGGCACGAAGATTTGGCAAGAGTTCCATGAGGCTTTTCGATGCTTCACAAATACACAATCTCTCTGACATGCGCCTTGCTGATCAGTCAAATTACTTACTCCCAGCAAATGGTAATGGGGCCAAACATTGGCCAATCACCAGTACTGTGGTTAAATTTCATCGCGCCAGAAGGAATAAAAACTACGATATATCCTGGGAACAACAGGCAATTCACACTTCCCGAAAAACAGATGGTTGGCATGAGGCCAGGTTATGTGTATCGCTTCAAAATGAATCATATTCCCGGAAACCCTGAAGCAGAACTCTACCCGACCTTGGAAGTACGTGGTAGCTTGCAAATGCCGAAAGTTGCAAACCCTTTGAACTTTCCCGCACCCATTAAAATTAACAAGCTTGAAATTGAATCTGCGCTCAAAGGTAACTTGATTACAAAAGTTGTCTACCTAGAAGATTCAGAAAAAGCTGAATCAGTAACCACTACCATTGAAAACCCTATTGAATCTTATGTTCCTGCTGATTCGAATCTGGTGCAAGATGCCAGAAATCGAGGCAGGGTAATGGTCATTTTCCGCATGGGTGGAAAAACAATCAGCGAACAGGAATTACAAGCGAATTCAATTCCAGGAACCGTACAGCTTGAGGGCGAAAAGTACCTGCCCCCTCCTAAATTCCCACCTATCATACCTTGCGAATCTTTCGCTTTTTTTGACCCCAAGCTTGGACCACGATTTTCCAAAGCAGAACTGATTTACGATGGGGGCGATCAAATACCCAAGGCAGGCTACGACAATCAAGGCACCCTTCAGGGCGTGAACCCCGAAGATACCATTGCTCAATACACCGATACCAGTGGCAAAAAAAGAATTGCACGCTCTAACCGTGTTATCCTTTCCGCACCAAGATTTGCAATCCTTGCACAAGAAACCGTTTGGGCTAATGTAAACACGGTTCAAACTTTCAACGAACAAAAAGCTACCATCACGGATAGCCAGTATCGCACCAACACACCAAGTCTTCAGGCAAGGGCCATGAATCATCTCAACAGCTTCAAGGGCGACCTAAGGCTAAAGGGCACCGAAAACACCGTAGGCTTGGGGGAAATCCATCGACTTGAAATTTTAAGGGCCCAAACTCTCGATCTTATAGTCAGAGAATCGATCAATTCTGAATCTACCATGAGTGCGCGAGACAAACAAAAAATTGCCTTTAAGCGACAAACTGAAAATGTTAAAAAGTTTTCTTCCTCGCTGGGTCTTAGAGAAAATGATGGCATCGAAGGAACTAGCGTGGTGGCACGAATTCAAAATGGCGCTGAAGTGATCAAAGCAAATGTTCAAACACGCGAAATTGTTATCACCGAAGATGAAGCATGCGAAATAGAAACCGATAAGCCCCTTTCACTTTTAAAGCTAGCGGACAAGCCCACCGCAAAGGTTGGTGAAATTGTCACCTTTACCCTTCGTTACACGAATTTGGGCAGCAAACCCATGTCCGATATCGCAGTCACCGATAGCCTTGCTACCAGGCTAGAATATGTCCCAAGTACCGCAGTATCTGATCGCGATGCGGTTTTTACCATTCAAAAAAATGAATCTGGATCACTGGTTTTGCACTGGGAGATCACGGGCAAATTAATGCCAAAAGAATATGGCATCATCCGTTTCCAAGCCAGGGTGCGATAAACTTTAACTTCACTGAAACGAGTTTAGTTTTTTGCCTTTTTAAGAAGCTCTTCCAACTTCGCAGGCAACTTTTCTACCTCGGCTTCATCCTTTGCCTTCAGTGCATGTAAAACTTTTCCTGCCTTGAAAACAAATACCTCCGTAACACTATCAGAAGATAACCGATAAGCAGGCGGGCCAGGGTTGTATTCAAATCTGCCTACGGGTGTACCCGCTAAATTATGCTCGTTTGCCCATTTCAACAAATTAGCATCCTGCATACTATCGTCACTTATTAAAGTTACCCAACCTTTAAATTCTGGCCTCGCTTTTGATTGCTTTTCAATTAGCACTGCGACTTTGGATAACCCTTCCGACATTTTCTTGGTAAAAACAATCACACCTTCTTTTTCAGATTGTTCACAAACATAACAATGTAACTTCCCTCTTTCAGGACCTGAAGCCACCAACATCGTATAAGGTGGTACTTTTTTGTTCAACAACCCAGCATTTTCAATCAGCGTTAAACTTGGAAAAATAAGTAGAATAAAAGGTATTACACATTGCATGGGATTTTGCCCTATTCAGGTAGGTTTGACTTAACAACTTGATTTTACTCTTTTTGCCTTACCAAATCAAAGCTGATTGCCTACAAATCGCAAAACCCTCTAAACCTCCCATTCAAACATAGTTAAATTGTTTAAAATAGATCATAGTTACACGGTCGATCTTGACGAATTACTTAGATAAAGAGATCTTGTAAAACTTGATGCTAATAGTGCATAGGAAGGTACTTAGGCAGAATAGATTTACAAAGTCTTAGACTTAGGCCAAGGAAGGCTCATGACAAAGTCTGGATCAGAAGGAATTGATTTCATTAATTCTCAAGCAATTGATTTTGCTCGGGAAGTTTTGCACGAAGAAGCTGCGGCTTTAAATCTCGTTGCTCAAAGACTCGATGAAAATTTCTTGCTCGCACTTCAAGCTATTTGGGAAATGACTTCCCAAAAGGTAGGCAGAATTGCAATTACCGGCACAGGCAAAAGCGCTGATGTTGGACTCAAAATGGTTGGCACCCTAAATTCTACCGGAACTCGAAGCTATTTCTTGGATGCAGTAAGGGCAGTGCATGGCGATCTTGGAATGCTTCACCCTGAAGATATTGCTCTTGTTCTATCGCACAGCGGAGAAAGCGAAGAAATACTTAGGCTGCTTGGCCCATTGCAAGAACATTGCAAAAAAATAATTGGCCTGACCGGAAACAAATACAGCACACTCGGAAAAAAAGCGGACATCACCATTGCTTATGGTCCGCTAGATGAAGTTTGCCCATTAGGATTGGCACCCAGTGCAAGCAGCACATCGATGATAGCACTAGGTGATGCAATGGCTTTTTGCCTGATCAAGGCGAATCAATTTTGTCAGGAAGACTTTGCAAAGTTTCATCCTGCGGGCAGCCTTGGAAAAAAACTTATGCGGGTTGAAACCGTGATGCGTCATGGGCATGAACTTCGCTTAGCATCTGAGCAAGATACCGTGCGGACTGTATTTTCCAAATCTAGTCAACCCGGCAGAAGAACGGGCGCGGTCATCCTTATCGATTCAAAAGAGAAGCTCTGCGGTATCTTCACCGATAGTGATCTGGCCCGTTTAATCGAAACCAGAAACGATCATGCGTTAGACAAACCTATCTCAGAAGTGATGACTAAAAACCCTAAGACAATACTTTTAGGTTCAAAGGTTGTTGATGCGATTGAACTCATGAAACTAAAAAAACTAAGTGAAATCCCAGTTGTGGATGCAAGTAATATCCCCAGAGGATTGCTCGATATTACCGATCTGATCAGCCTTGCGCCTGCCATGGTTATCCCTTCATCCAAGGTGGCGTAATAAAGAAAATGACTGCAACCAAAACACTTACACTTTCAGAACGATGCAAAGCTATAAAGCTAATTGCAATGGATGTTGATGGCGTGCTAACCCAGGGCGGGATCATCCACGACGGCACGGGCAAGGAGTGGAAAGTTTTCCATGTACGCGACGGCTCGGTGCTTAAGAAACTCAACAAGTTTGGTATTGCGACAGCTATCATTACGGGCCGCAGTTCTGTTGTTGTCGAATACAGGGCAAAAGAACTAGAAATTGACATGGTTTTTCAAGGGGTAAGCAATAAAGCAAAAGCCCTCGAGGAAATTATTTCATCGACTGGCATCACCGCCAAAGAAATCGCATACATCGGCGACGACCTTGCTGATATTTCGATTATGAAGTCTTGCGGTTTGGCAGCTTCGCCTAATGATGCTTGTTTTGAAGTACGAAATTGCGCGAACTTTGTGAGCAAAAATCCCGGTGGTAAATCTGCGCTACGCGATCTCGTAGAAATCATTCTGAAAGTTCAGGGTAAGTGGAATCAGCTATGTGCATCCCACTTAAATTAATTAATCGAGGCGCAGTATGACGAAGGAGTGGTTCTAACGTGTGGACTCCGAAGCGAATCTTAATCCTTGGATTCGGGTTCTCCCTATTTATGGCGTTGTACTTTGTTTACGCCTATTTTTTGGGAGCAATCGATGGTATTCCCCCGTTGCCTCTTGCTTTTAGTGCTCGGGCCAAGGAAGATCTTCCACCACTTCCAGTAAGGCCAACCAGCAGAGTTGTTACAAAATTACAACAAGCATTCGGGCTCGATTGCCCTGAAGTTCAACGAAAAATCAAAATCGAACTTAACTCCCGCAGCATGCTTTTTGCAGCGGATAGTTTCCAGATCGAACCAGATGGCAGAGTACGCTTACTGCCTTTGAGTGTCGTAGTTTTCAATAAAGATAAGAATGAAAACAAACCCTTGGAAATTAACACCATCCGAGGCGAGGTTGCCTATCTGAAGTTTGACCGACCAATCGTAAACCTGACCGACATCGGAAGCAGGAAGATCATTGGTGGAGAAATTTCCGGAAAAATAGAGATAATCAACAATCGAAAAACTCCATCGCGGGATGATGACCTTTTCATTTTCATTCCTAAAGGACCATTGTTTTATCAGGAAAACAAACAACTCATTTGGACTACCGATTCAATCCACCTTACCGACAACCACAGCAAACCTAGGCCAACAGAAATTCATGGCCAAGGTTTGGAAATGGAACTTTTAACAGAAGCCTCCCTGCCCGCACCGCCTCAAGCTAAGAAAACAAAGAGCGATAATATTCTTGGGGTAAAAAGAATTAAGCTACTTGCTCAGGTTGATATGCATCTTTATGTAGACAATGATTCGAGTTTTTTAGGCGCAACACCTGAAAAAAACAAAAAGGAATCAGCGAAAGGACTTCCAAAGGAGAAAGCACACATTGGGATCAAAACCTTGGGAACTTTTGACTACCTCATTCAAAAAGGTCGAGATATTGCTACTTTTGATGCCTGCATTTCACCTGGAACTCCAAAACGCGATGTCGTTGTTACCAGACATCATGAAGGAAAAGGACAAATCGATCAGCTAGTTTGTGAAAAACTCGAAATCAATTTAAAGCGAAAAGATAATGTTGGGCCTGCTTCAGGCGTTCAAAACGAAGAAAAAAGCCTTAGCTCTGGCATTGATATTGAAAACGCCCTCGCAACGGGAAAAGAAGTTGTTTTAATTTCTGAAGAAGAAAAACTTGAAGCACATGGCAACAGCTTCTTTTATGATGCAAAAACATCGACAGCAACCTTAAAAGGTTCACCTGAAATGTGGGCAATCAAAGAAGGAAATGTTCTTCATGCAGTTGATATGACAATCCAAAATGAAAAAGCTGACCCTAAGAATCCTGCTGCAAAATCATTCCAAAAAGCTACAGCTAAAGGGCCGGGCTGGATCGATATCACGGAAAAAGACAAAGACAAAAAAGGCAAACCTGTTCGCGCTACATGGAAAGATCAACTCGTTTCTACCAGGGAAGGAAATTTTGATTTACTTATCCTCACTGGCGATGCAAGATTTGATGATCCATTGCATGACCAAAATTTACACGCAGACACTTTAAAAGTTTGGCTTAAAACTGCAGGCCCAATCAAACCAGCTACTAGTGATACTTCGAAAAACAAAGAGCAACCTCTTCAAGCAGCAGTAATACCTTCCGGATCAGGAAAAAAACTTCATAGGGTTGAAGCAATTGGTAATGTATCCGCAGATTCAAAAGACCTGATCATTCGAGATAGTGGCCGGCTTTCAGCTTGGTTCAAGGAAGTATCCACAAAGAATGCATTAACCGTCAGCAATACCCCTGCGCCCAATCAACCAAAACCTACTATTGCTTCACAAAATAATACGACTCAGCCTCCTCCACCAATTTCTGTCATTCCCAATATGGAAGTGAAAATTGATGGTATAAACAATAACAACAAAAAACCTTCCACTACTCATAGGCCCATTCATTTGTCCGCAAGATCGATTGAGGCTTGGGTCGACCAAGTTGAAAACAAAAACAAACTCGAAAGGTTTTGGACCGAAGGATCTGTTACGGTTAGGCAGGATTCTGAAAAACCTGGCGAAAAAGGTGTCGATATCAAAGGCGACACTTTGCAAATGACGGCTCATCCTGATGGTAATTTCCTTGTCGTAACTGGCGACTTAGCCCAACTGCGTATGGATCGGATGTTAATCGTTGGCCCTGAAGTTAACATCGATCAAGCCACCAACAAAGCCTGGGTAAATGGGGTTGGTGCAATGCAAATGGAAAGCACAACCAACTTCCAAGGAACCAAACTTAATAAAGCGGTACCCATGGAGGTCCATTGGAATAAATCGATGTTCTTCAATGGAAAATTTGCTGAGTTTCATGGCGGCATTCAAGCTGAACAAGAAAACTCGCGCTTAGCCTGCCAGTCGCTTCAAGTCTTTTTTGATAGAGCGGTTTCATTAAATGGTGGAAATAAATCTGAACAGCCCGCAAGAGTTCAAAATCTGGTATGCGACAGAAGCGTCCGGGTTGAAGAAATCATCCGCGAGGATGACAAAATCATCAAGTACCATCGAATTCAATCAATCACTCTTTCGATGAACAAACTCGACAAGGATGATCTGGATGGAAAAGAAGGCAGCGATGGTAATGAAGTGCGTGCTTCAGGGCCTGGAGAAGTTAGAATTATGCAGCGTAGCGGAGGCGACATCTCTTTAACGCCCCTTGGTCAAGAAAAACCAAACCCTGCTGAAATAAAAACCAATAGCAAGGCCACCGAAGACGAGATGAAACTTACCCAAGTAAGTTTTTTACGAAGCATGTATGGCAACAGCAAAAGAAACACTGCAACATTCCTAGAAAATGTCAGAGTTTTAAATTTCCCATCTGAAAACCCAAACATTGAAATTGACCTTGAATCCGTGATGGATCATCTTCCCAAGGGAGGAATGTATCTGCGCTGCGACAGGTTGGATGTATTAAGCAAACAAGGCAAAAACAAAGCCCAGCAGGAAATGATCGCAAAGGGTAGAGTCATCGTGCAAGCGCAAGAGTTTTGGGGCAGAGCAGAACAAGTCTCTTATGAAGAGGCAAAAGAATTGGTTGTTTTTTATGGTGGGGAAACAGGCCTTGCAACTTTGTACAAAAAGACGAGGGTGGGAGTTCCTCCTGAAGAAATCAAAGGCAAAAAGATCACCTATAATCGTACCTCGGGCCAATTTAAAATCGATGAGGGTCGCTGGCTGAACAGCGGTTCTAATTAAAAAAATCCCCCGACTGCATAACAATCGAGGGATCTATCTGCGCTTTCATACGCTTCGATTAAGGCAGTTCAATTATTTCAATCTTTTTGATTTTCACAGTCGAACCTGGGTCGTGCTGCTGAATAGCAAAATGGCCTTCAACCAATTTAAGATTATCACCAGTCAACTTGGTGTCGACAGTAATTTTACCATTCACCTTGATTACAACATGATCACCATCCGCCAAGACTTCTTGGGTAAAGAAAGTATCAGGCTTTACAAGTTGCTCATAAATAAGGCAATCTTTAACATTGTAAAGGCTTCCAGTGCGCACCTTATCGCCACCTGAACTGTTAATTTGTGCTTCCAAACCTTTAGGAAATGCTTTGCCAAATTTGGTTCGGAAATATTGGCCACTATTACCTTTATCGCTGATGGAAACTTCCAATTTATACTTAAAATTCTTGTAGTCTCCTTTTTCGCTAAATAGGTGCCCAGCCTGGCCGGTGCCAACGATCATACCGTCAACAACTTCCCATTTAGCTTTATCATCCGGGTGGGTTTTCCAGCCAGTTAAATCTTTGCCATTAAAAAGAGAAACCCATTTCTCATCTTTCGCATCAGCAGCTATTAAAGTGCTATGCAAAAGAACGGTAGAAATCAAAGCTGTGAAAAACAAACGAAACAGGGTAAACCGATTCATCAGGGGATCCTCTTAAGAAAAAAAAGCAACTCAGAAAATTAGTCTAACTGATAGTGAAGCAGTTGAAAAAGAAAAAGACTCAAAGATTTAAAACCCTTTAAGCTTTATTTTTAACGGGATAGTATCGCCAAAATAAAGCTGCAAGCAGTAACCCGCCCCCCATCCAAGTACTTATTGAGGGCGCATCTTTCTCCGGTGCGATCAAATAGGCCCAGACCGGGCTAAGCACTGGTTCCAACAATGTCAGAATTCCAGCTTCTTGAGGGCTTATGATTTTCAAACTTTTAGCGGTCATCAAATAAGGCAGGCCTAACTGAAAGACACCGAACATAAAAAGTATGAGCAGTTGGTTCGTAGTAGGCAATGGCATCGCCATTACAAATGGAAGCAAAATCAAAGCCGCAACAAGAAGATTACAAAAAGTGATCCAGGCAGGCGAAACATCATGCAGAGAGCGGATACCAGTTAGAACAAAGGCATAGGTAAGGCCGCTACCAAGTGCGATCAAAATTACTACGCCCTCCCCCGCATGCCAACCACCTATTACAATTATCATGATGCCAACCAAAGCTGGAAAAACAGCTTGGATGGCCCTTAGATCAGGCTTTTCTTTCAGCAGGAATATCGAAAAAAGAACACACCAAATAAGTGATGTGTATTGAAGTAGAATGGCATTTGCAGCAGACCCCATGGCAAGAGCAGTCACAAACAAGGCATTCATGATTGCAAATGAAATGGATGTAAAGACCATGCCCTTTGCAAATCTAACATCTTTTAAGCGCACAAAAAGGCTTATGCCTAGGGATGCAAATAAAACGCGAAAGAATGCCATTTGCAATGGATGGATCTCAGGACCAGCATCGTTTTCAAAAGTGGTTTGCAACCATCTTGTAAAAAAACCACTGGTGCTCCAAAGGATCGAAGCAATGATTAACAAGGCTCTAGCCTTCGACAATCCAGCCCAAGACTCTGATTCTATTTGCTTAGTTGTCATGAATTATTTGTTTTCAAATCGGGTTGGGGCCTGCAATTCTTCTGAAAAACCTCGTACCCTGCATGTTGCATCCCTACTTTTTGATAAACTTCCTTGGCAATCAAATTGTGGATTTCAACATAAAGCCTTATTGCTACAACATCCGATTGGGCCAAAGCTAACATTTCAACATGATGGAATAAAGATTTAAAAACACCCTTTCCCCGAAAACTAGGTTCTACATAAACACTTTGGATCCACCAAATCCAACCATTGCGCCAGTCACTCCACTCAAAAGTAAACATCACCTGTCCGATGACGGAACCCTCGTATTCTGCAAGAAAATACTCACCTTTGGCAGAATCATTGAGGCAATTGGCAACGCCCAAGGAAAGAATTAGGTCGTCAAGTCTCAGTGATTCTGTTTCCAAAGCCAAAGCTTTGTTCATTTTAACAATGGAAACTACATCTTTTTGATTCGCCTTTCGAACATTTATCGACATAATTGCCTTTATGACAAGTGGGGCGGGTTTTGATATTCATTCTATAATTTTGGAGCGCCTTTTGATGAAGCTTGAATCTTTCATTCGCGATATCCCTGATTTTCCCAAACCCGGAATTATGTTTAAGGATATCACACCTTTATTAAGCGACCCCAATGCATTTCAATCTTCGATCAACAGCCTTCAGGAATTAGTGAAATCAGTCAAAATTGATGCGATTGCGGCGGCAGAAGCTCGGGGCTTCTTATTCGCTGCACCCTTGGCACTACAATTAAAAAAACCTTTGATTCTTTTACGAAAGCCAGGAAAATTGCCCTATAAAACCCATTCTTTACGCTACGATCTGGAATATGGCAGTGCGGAATTGCATATGCACACCGATGCGGTTAAGCCGGGCGACAATATATTGCTGATTGATGATGTTTTGGCTACTGGTGGGACCATGAAGGCAGCATGCGATTTAGTAAAAAAAGCGGGTGGAAATGTTGCAGCATGCGCCTTTTTAATAGAATTAAGTTTTTTAAAGGGAAAAGATCAGCTCCAAGGATACGAATACTTTAGTCTTGTTACTTACTAATAAAATTTTGCCTAGAGAATGAATATGTTAGATTTTTCCAAGACCGGTGGTTTGATTCCTGCAATTGCACAAGATGCCAAAACAGGCGAAGTTTTAATGCTTGCCTACATGAATGAAGAGGCTTTTAATGAAACCCTGAAAACGGGGAAAGCTGTTTATTTCAGTAGAAGCAGGAATAAACTTTGGCGTAAAGGCGAGGAAAGCGGGCATTTCCAGATCGTCAGAGAACTTTTTATCGATTGTGATGCTGATACAGTACTAGTTAAAGTTGAACAAATTGGCGGGGCTGCATGCCATGAAGGGTTTTCTTCCTGCTTTTTTCGTAAATTAAACGATGGTAAGACCGAAGTTATTGGATCGAGAATCTTTGACCCTTCAAAGGTGTATAAGAAATGAGCAAGCCTAAGATTTTACGCGTGGGAATTCCTGCTGGTAGTTTGCAGGAAGCCACGGGCGACTTATTCCGCAAAGCTGGATATAAATTAACTTTTCAGTCCAGAAGTTATTACCCTTCAATCGATGACCCTGAAATTCATTGCACCTTGATCAGGGCACAAGAGATGCCCCGCTATGTCGAAAATGGCTCGCTTGACTGTGGCCTTACTGGTTTCGATTGGGTTCAAGAAAGCCAGGCTGACGTTACAATCATGACGGAACTGGTTTTCAGCAAAGTTAGCAAAAGGCCCGTCCGATGGGTTTTAGCTGTTCCCGAAAATTCTGAAATTAAAAACATCTCAGACCTTAAAGGCAAACGCATTGCAACCGAGGTGGTCAATATCACCAACCGTTGGCTTGCAAGCCACAAGGTCGAAGCTCATGTGGAATTTAGTTGGGGCGCAACCGAAGTCAAACCTCCAAGATTCGCTGATGCAATCGTCGATGTAACTGAGACGGGAAGTTCATTAAGGGCCAACCAGTTAAGAATTGTTGCAGAACTTCTCGAAAGCACGACCCGCTTCATTGCAAATAAAGCTGCTCACGAAGATTCTTGGAAACGCAAGAAAATGGACGACATGGTGCTAATGCTGAAGGGCGCTTTGGCAGCAGAGGGCAAAGTCGGGTTGATGATGAATGTGCCTCATAGTTCATTAGAAGAGGTATTAAAAATATTGCCGGCTCTTCAAAAACCTACTATTTCTTCTCTCTCAGATCCTTCTTGGGTCGCATTAAACACCATCCTAGATGAAAGCGTTGTTAGACATATAATTCCAAAATTAAGCATGGCAGGGGCCAAAGGTATTGTGGAATACCCACTTAACAAAATCATCGAATAAAACATGAAAATTGCATTCACCGCAGACCTACATCAGCCAATCACACCCTTATGGCAGATTGAACACCTAGTAAAAGAGATTTCAGAATTTGGTCCAGATGTTCTTATTCTGGGTGGCGATTTAGGAGAATCAGTTCAGGATTTCGAAAAATGTCTGCGTCTTTTTCGAAAATCTCTCACCTGCCCTTTGCTAGTTTACCCTGGGAATCACGACCTATGGGTACGAAGATTTAGCGATAGTAAAAAATTATGGTTCGAAGAATTACCTAATATCACCAAGGATTCAGGATGCACCTGGCTCGAGGGCAATTCTTATGTGCAAAATGGCATTGGGATCGCGGGTACCATTGGCTGGTACGATTATTCTGCTGTAGATTCTGGGATTACTCACTCTGAGTTGCACTTTGCCCAGGAAAAATTCAATTTTAATAGTGACGCATTATTAGTTGATTGGGAATGGTCGGATCCTGAATTTGCGCTACGGGTTTCGGGCCCGTTCTTGGATCAATTAAACGCTTTGGATAATAATCCTGCGGTTCATACCATCATTGCTGCAACTCATTTCCCGATATTAGAAGAACAAATACACCGGGACATTCATAAATCAGGCTGGGCGTTTTCCAATGCCTATGCTGGAAACCTCACCTTGGGTAAGCAAGTTCTTAAAATAAAGAAGTTAAGCCAAGTATTGAGCGGTCATACCCATATTGGGAAAAGGGGCTCCATAGCACGAAATGGTCTAAACCCCGTATCCTATCAAGTTTTAGAAGCAGATTATCAAAAACCCGCTATGATAGGTCTTGCAATTTAAAGTACAAATCGGCCATGAAGGAAGAGTGAAAATTTAGAGTTCAAAATAGGTTGGCTTTACCCAGCTAGCCTATCTCGCAATTATTGTAAAAACTTTGCTTTTCACTTAAGCGTGACAAATTAACACGCCGATATAAGACTGTGGCGGTGTAAAAGGATTTACACCCGAAGAAACTTTGCTCTGGCAATGGAGTTGCAAGGGAATGTACCGCTGGTTAGGCCAATTGGCCGCCAACCACCCTTGGAAGATTTGTTTTGCGTGGCTTCTCTTTGGAGTTACCGCAGCATTTCTAGCACCCTCTTGGGAAAAAAACTCCCAGGATGATGATATTCGCTTTCTACCTGCCCGTTGCGACAGCGTTCGCGGGTACAAACTCCTAGAAGAAGCCTTCCCGAATGACATTTTTGCAAGCAAAGTCATATTTCTTGTTGAAAGAAAACAAGGCACTTTCACCCCTGAAGATTACGCTTATCTCGATCAAGCAGTTACCGCAATAAAACAATTGGCAAAAGATGAACCTGATCTGCAAATCGGAAAAGTCCTTTACGAAAAAGAACCTGTAATAGGAAAAAAACTTAAAAGCATCGATGAAACCTGCACCTTGGTACAAGTTTTTCTGGCTACGCCTTTCATGGCTAACCAAACTCGTTTAACCGTCGATAAAGCTGAGAAAGTATTTAGAGAACATTTTCCCACCCAAGAAGGTGGGGCGGTTCAAATTAAAGTAACCGGTATCGCTGCAGTAGGTAGAGATTTAATTAGCGCTGGTGCATCCAGTTTGGATAGTACAACTCTTGCCACGATTCTTTTGGTGATTGTAACCTTGTTATTCGTATACAGGGCCCCTGGCTTGGCGATCATACCGTTAATCACCATCGTTTTATCCGTTTGGATTGCACTCAATTTATTAGCGATCTGTACTTTGATCAAAGGTTTTCACCTGATGAATATCAGCAAGATATTTGCCATCGTGATGCTTTATGGTGCAGGGACTGATTATTGCCTATTCCTCATTAGCCGGTACCGTGAAGAATTATGCAATGGTTTAAACCCCAAGGAAGCAATCGCTGCGGCGGTTGAACATGTGGGGCATGCCATTGTTGCTAGTGCAGGAACGGTAATATGCGGACTAAGCTTAATGATACTGGCGGAGTTTGCCAAGGTTCGTTGTGGCGGGCCAGCAATCGCATTGGGGTTAACTGTTGCATTATTCGCATCATTAACGCTAGCGCCTGCATTACTAAGGCTATGTGGTCAATTGGCATTCTGGCCTGGAAAACTACCTGTTGCAATTGCCCCTGAAAAAGAACACGCCGCTTGGTTCCGCTTTGGTGATATGGTTGTTTCTCACCCAATCAGGGCCTTAGCAGTTATCACCGTGGCTCTCGTTCCCCTTGCAATCATTGGCCTTCAAGTAACGCCCAATTACAACACTACGGGCGAGCTTTCCAGAAAAAGCCAAAGCGTTCTTGGATTACAAGCAATACAAGAACATTTTACTCCAGGCGAACTTGGGCCTGTAATTGTGCTACTTGAATCTAACAAGCCTTGGGACAACCAAGAAGGTAAAAGACTTTTAAGCCACTTGAGTCAGGGTTTTCTAAAACTTTCCGGTGTTTCGGAAGTAAGAAGTTTAACTCAACCTCTTGGCCTGCCTGTTAAAGAACCAAAAGGCATTAATGAAGATGCGCATGGCATCCTTAAAAAACTCTGGTCCAATGTGTTGGCCGGGGTTGATGACCAGATCATGCGGGTTGCACGCGAATATTATCTTGCAACTCTTGTGAACCGCGAAGGGCGAGAAAAAAACAAACTTAAATATATCACAAGGCTCGAAGTTGTTCTTAAAACTGATCCCTTCGAACTTGCTAGCCTGCCTACTTTGGATAGCCTTCGTTATTGGGCTAGAGAACAATTGCCTATCGCTGCTGGCAGATCTAGGGTCATTAATGCTGAAATTTATGGACTTACTGTTGCTGCACAAGATATGTCCACCGTTACTGAATCCGACCGATTTAGAATCAACTGGATGGTTCTCGTTGGTATCTTCCTTATATTGCTCTACCTAGTTCGAAGCCCATGGCTTGCAGCTTATCTGCTTGTCACCGTTCTTTTCAGTTATTTTGTCACCCTTGGCGCCACCGCATTGATGGCTCACTGGTACGATGGCAGAGCTATAGGGGAACTTGATTGGCGCGTGCCTTTCTTCTTGTTTATCATCCTTGTGGCTGTTGGCGAAGATTACAACATCTTCCTAATCACCCGAATGATTCAAGAAAAAGAGATTCACGGCGCAGTAGAGGGAACACGAAAGGCCTTGGCGCTTACCGGGGGAACGATCACCTCGTGTGGCCTAATCATGGCGGGCACATTTGCAACCCTAATGCTTGCAGGATTAAACACCTTGTTTCAGATAGGATTTGCGCTGGCATTTGGCGTATTGCTTGACACTTTTATTGTAAGACCAATTTTAGTGCCTGCATTCACTGTGCTTATTTGGAAGAAGCTTGAAGGTTCAGAAACCGCAAAAATCCATCGACTTCGTTATCGCGAAAAATTGCGTAAGGCAGTATAAAAAAAGCGCACACCTTTAATTAAAAGTGTGCGCTTCATTTTTTTATTTTAACAAACTACTTTGCAGCGGTCTTTTTGTTCAGAATTTTGCTGAGTTGGGACTTCAGTCTTGAAGCCTTATTAGCATGCATGGTTCGCTTTGCTCCAGCTTTATCAATCTTACTTGCAGCAAGATTATATTGCTTATGCAATTCTTCAGCCGAACCTTCACTTGCGTTCCTTACATTTTTTACAAGCAAGGTAATGTCACGAAGAGCAGCACGGTTAAGTGCACGCCTTTTTTCGGACTTGCGCAAGTTCTTCTTGGCACTGCTCGTGTGAGGCATAGAAACTCCTGTCAATCGATTAGCGGGTCAAAAATATTCGTCAAGTAATTAGTTTAATAGCAACAATAGCAAGCGACAAGGGTCATGTACGCAATTCTTACCACTCTAGAGAGTGGACTTTTGTCCACGACTTCTTGTTTTCTTCGAGTATTGGTTCATTATTGGTTATAAAAACACTCAGCAAATCGTCCTCTGAAACTAACGAACTAAGCCATTTCGATTTACCTTGTAAGTCTATTGGTAGATTAAACTTAGGGCCTCCTCGCTGAGACTCGACCAAGGATTTAATTTTTGATTCTTTTACTTCTAGCAAATGGGATAAATCAATTGAAATTGAAATAAACCCTTTAATTTCCTCGGAGCGTACAGTTTCTTTTAAAACACTTAAAACATTTTTTACGTACAGAGTTACTTCATCATCGGTAAGTGATTTTCCTGGAAAAATATTCTCGAGAAGGTCGGGTAGCCCTTTGGGAACTACGATCAAGCGGGCCTTTTCCAACAAGAAACCCGCACCCAAATTAACTTTCATTTCTTCGTTTTGCCTTCGCTCGATTTCAATTTTCCTTATAAATGCCCGCTTTTGTATCCCCGCACTTATCCCCAAACGAACCAAGCTTGGCAGCCTAGCACCAAATTTATCTAAAATCCCTTTTCGCATACAGGCCTTAGCAAGCTTATCGAGACGCAAGGATATTTTATCCAAGACATTTCGATCTACCCTATTGGCTAAAGAATTACCCTGCGGTTTGGCCACTTGGGAGAACGCCCAATTATGTGTGTTTTTAGCTAAATAAGCAAAAGTCGAGGATAGGGCAGGATCCACATCGCCCATCTGATGCCAATGCATTTTAAGCCTCTTGGGGCAGACCTCAATCCAAGCGTCCAGAAAGGCGCGAGTAAGGTTCAATGAT
>CAJCCR010000352.1 GCA_903960945.1 uncultured Planctomycetaceae bacterium | reverse complement strand
GCTGGTTCGATAAAACCACAGGTGTTGATGATGACGAGATCCGCACCTTCTGCGTTGGCAGTAAGGGTGTATCCATCTTGGGCAAGTTTCCCTAGCATGCGCTCGGAATCCACTAGGTTTTTTGGGCACCCAAGGCTTACGAAGGCGAATGTCCCTTTGGACTTCACGGGTTCTGCTATTGGAGTTTTTTTGGAAGTTAGCTGCATTATATTGCTTCCCGCAGGCAAAAAGCCCCTGCGAATTTATAAGGTTGTGCAAAACTACTTGTGTTAGTCCTTTTCCGGTTCAAATACCCTAGATAAATGGCACAAGGTAAAAGACTCTGTCATATTAGTCTAGCTATTCAATGTTTATCTTACAACGAATCAGCATGAATGGTTTGGGTATTTTTGAAGCCACCCCCGGAAAAGGATGCATAACTCAACTCCATAAAACACCAAAAACCATACCAGATAAGAAGATAGGGGTTGCGCAAAAAACGCCAAAAGTGTCTAATATAGGCAGTCTGGGTAAAAAATAGGCGCTGCGGCCGTCTGTTTTTGTTCTTTATTGCTACCGTTCTTTTCAGGTGCTAGTTCGTAATTCATGGACATCTTTTTTCTACTCTTCCTGCTGAGTGTAATTTTTGCACTTCTCATTTTTTTCCTTTGGGTTGGGATAAAGGTATTCAAATTTCTCTTTGGCCTTCTTTTCTCCTCGACTTTGCCACCGCGATTCTGCAAAGCCTGTGGCAGCGAACTTAATCCAACTTCGATGCAATGTTACAACTGCGGTAAAAACCTTATGCCTACCGTTTCTAAAGAGGGTGAAGAACTTCGTATAGCACTTGCACAGTTGGAAAAATTGGTGGATCGGGATGAAGTTTCGAAAGAGGCGAGCGCTGCGGTTGTGATTGCGTTGCAAAATCGCCTGGCAAAAATCACCCCAGTTCCAATTCCGCCAACCCTGCCTGCAGAAACTTCAAGTATTCAGCAATTACTATCCGCTATAGAAAATTCTAGTGTTCCACCTGCATTGCCAATGCAATCAGCTGAATCTAATACTCAGCTTGAAGAGGAAAGGCCTGTACTTCCTTTTCCTAAAAATCCTGAAGAGCCTATTATTGTAAAACCGCAAAGAACCTTGGCAGGGGTGCTTAGCCTGTTTCTTGAAAGTCGAAATATCTTGCTTGGGGAGTTGGTGGGCGGGTTATTAATTGTTGGCGGGTCAGTCGCCTTGGTTGCAACCTTATGGAATAGCCTCGAACAAATCCCCTACTTCCCGTTTCTAATGCTTTCAGCAATAACCCTGCTACTTTTCTTTGCAGGTCAATACACCCTGCATCATTGGAAGTTACAATCCACCAGCAGGGGCATGCTGGTCATCAGTATTTTGCTCGCAGTGCTTTCTCTTTTGGTGCTCGCAAATTTAGGCATTGCTGGCTCAAGTTATTGGATTGCAGCAGCGGTGCAGATTATCGCACTTACAGGTATTGCAATTCTGTTCAAAAAAGCAACTTCCGATCTGTTTGAAGATATTGCCTTTGCGGGAATCCCACGCCCTTTGGCTCTGGGGATATTAATCTTTTGCGCTGCGATGTTGCTTGCTTCGTGGTATGTGCCATTGGATATGAAAATTGCACAAGGCGGGGCAATTCTATTGGCCATGTTTGGCGCTTACTTGTCTCGAATTGCAAAACCAGCAACCTCCGCAAAACTTATTCTATTTGCACTGCTTCTTGTGTTTTCGCTTTTTGTCTCTCAAGGGTTTCTTTTGGCATCGGGTGCAGATTTTGCAATCTCTTCGCTTGCTATACCTCTAATATTTGCAGGCGTTGTATTTTTAGCTTTGCAAATCCCTAGGCCAGAGGCATCAGACGACGCTTTTTCATTGGCGGGGCCGCTGCTTCATGGCTTCGGTATTTTAACTATTACCATTGCACCATTTCTTGCATGGCCCGATGTTTCTTCGATGATCCTAGCTTTATGGATCGCCATTGTAATGCTCGTTTTATTTTCCAGAACTGCAGTGCCTTTGTTTGGCCCGTTGGCAGCCAGCCTGCAAATGGTTATCGCTTTCTCTATACAAGTGCATTTGCTGAATGGAACTTTGAGCCCAACTGCAACACTTGCTTCGTTGGATCTTATTAAAATCCTAGTAGAACCGCCTTCTGCTTTTGTAATGCTTCTTGTCGGGGTTTTAATCACTGGCTTTGCACGCTGGAATCTTGAAAATAGTTTGGAACGCAAAGGCTGGATTGCAGGGGCATGGATTGCTGCGATGAGTTCCTTGGCTATGGGTTGGGCCCAAGCTGAGGGCCCCGGCCCAGGGGGCGCTATTGCTCAAATCGGCTTTGCCTGCCTTCTCTTGTATCTCTATCGACTGCAAACCAATCGCTTCAGCGCAATTATCATCGCAGTTTTTCCGATCTCCGCAGTTGCTGCTTTCTTATACCCCGACCCTCCAGCAAATTTCGGATTCGCCTGCCTTGGTATGGTGGCGTTCATTTATTCTGCACTCGCAAGAATCATTCCTTCTTCCGCCAAAACAAATTCTTTAACTCAAGCTTTTAAGATACTTTCCTGCATTCTCGTGGGGTGTTTATTACCCGCTTGGTATTTCCTTTCTAAAACACCTGAAGATAAATCTTTCTTTTTTAGTTTGGGCGCTTTGGAATTAGGCATTGCCTGCATCCTTCTTGCTTGGCAGTTTGGTAGGATGGAATTGACGCTTGGTGGGTTGTTGTTTTGGTCGATTTCCGGCTATAGCTTTTTTCAGCATCACTTGTTATTTCCCATGCCTTTTACTGCAGGGTTGTTAGCTGCAGTAACGCTTGCACTTTTGTTGCATCTTTTAAATAGTTTTTTTGTTTTCTTTGATTCGCTTTGGGATGATGGGGTGCAAACGCCTGCCCAAATTTCTGAATTCTGGCTGCTGCTGATTTTGCCTTTGGTCCTTGTGGTGGAATCTGCAGGCGCTGTACTTGAAGCAAAGGTTCTGGATCTTCCACTTGCAATTTATCTTGATTGGTTTGCATTTGCTGCGTTACTGAGAGCGTTGTTGGTTAGCAGCAGTCCGTGGTTTCGAACCTTCCAAATGGCAATGGCAGGTTCGGTGGGTTGTTTGTCTTTGCACTTCATAAGAATGCAGCCTTGGTTTTTCGAACAAGGCGGGAATTTGAGTCACCCTTGGGCATTGCAAACCTTGGGATGCTGGCTTTCTTCGCTCGCATTTGTCTGGAGTGTATTACGATTTGAGGCACGCAAAAGCCGTATCTTCCGCGATATCTGGTTCGAAACCAGAAGATCTATTGATGAATGGACCCTCGCAACCCTTTGCGCGATTTTACTCGGATTAGGCTTATTCAGTGGCTTCCTTTCATCGACCTCGAATTGGGGTTTGCTCCCTGCAAGTGATTGGCCCAGCCTAATGATGGGCCAGGGTATTCTTCTTTGGTATGTGATTTTGTTGGTTACGTGCATCATTTATCTTTGGGATGAAGCCAGCTATCCAAAGTTAGTATTGTTTCATTTACTCATTGGCTTTGGTGCGACCTCGCTGGGTTATCATCTTGGAAAAGAAAACATTGCGCTTGGTTTGAATCTGAGTTGGTCCGTGTGGTTCCTTATCGGGTCCATTCTTCTTTCTTTTAATCATTCGCTGAATGCTTTTTGTAATCGTTTCACTATCCGGGTGCAGGAAGGCAATCTTCCCGAGCGCGCCTTAAGATGGAACATTGCTGGCTTTGCATTACTTACCCTTGCATGGAAAGTTGCAGAAGATCTTGCATCACTCATGCAGGATTCCGCTCAGATTCCATTTCAAGCAAGAAACTTCTGGGCCCCCATTGCGGTTCTTATCCTTGGGCTTTTTGTCCAAGTATTCTCGCAGCGTAATCAGCGATTCTTATTTCATATCCAATGGCTTGTCATGGCCGCTGCAGGTGTGGGCTATATTCGTTCCCTGCATCAAGCGGGGCAGTTAGACAAAGGTTGCATAGTTATTTTGCCTCAGATGATGGCCCTTGCAGGTGGGCTTTTCCTTTGGGTTTGGTTCTTACTAAAGCGCTTTGTTAATTTCAAATTCGCAGATTATCCATCAAGGGCAACTTTAAGTGTGGGTTCCCTTGCTGCTGTTGTAATCATCCTCGGATTGATGCGCCTTAATGGTTCTGCAAATGAAGCTCATATATTCACTTCCGAAGCGGGCTCTATTCTTGGTATGGTGATGCTGGGTTCTGTTTTAAGCGGCTGTACCGCATTGCGACTTCAGGAATTTGGAACTTTATATTGGCGTAATGTTTTCATCGCAGGGTTTGGAATCCTTGCTACACTTGCTTGTGTATTTGAACGAAACGAAACTTTTGTAGGTTTGAAATTTCTTGTTATTGCAGGGCCAGTTTACTCGCTTCTCTGGGTCTTTGCTTATCCCATAAAAGATTATTTTCAACACCGCTTGCTGCGGATTCAGTTCACCAACCTTAGTGAGTTGGCTGAAATTCTTCAGGGCTTGGGTTTGTTCCTGCTCTTTCTAATTATTTGGGCTGTCTGGCCTCGTGGGTTCACTATTCATGGCATGATTGGATTGGGTTTCTTAATCGCAACCTCCATGTTGCTTGGCTGGTTTCGTAAAAGCGATAGACATGCAAGTATTGCATTCTGGCTTTCCTCTCTGTTTGGTGCACTTGTGATTTATCATCAAAATAAAGGCGATACTTTCGTTCATTGGTATGCGTTGATGATTGCAGGAATACTTTGTGCCGCTTCGATTCAGACTGCAATATGGTCACGAATCAAGGCTCTTAATGATGAATGGTTGTCGAAATCTAGGGTTTCAATTCTTGAAGCAATGCACATTTCATTGCCTTGGGTTGCTTTGCTGCTGTTGCTTCTCCCCACAGGAGTTCAATTTGTTTTGGTAGGTAAAGAAGGTTTCTTTACCAATTGGTTAATCACCATGTCAGGCAAGACTATTTGTATTGCAATGGTATTTAGTTTAATTGCCAACCTTTATTATCGGGTGCGTGCTGGCCTTCCACTTGGAATCATCTGCACAGGCTCGGTTTTGAATTTCGGGATAGTCGCAGGTTTGATTGAATACGATAGGGAAGGTAGCTTTTCCAATGCCTTACTAGCCATCTGCGTAATCTGGATTTTATTTGGATTTGTGATTTCTCTTTTAGGAATTGTTTTTCAATCCCTTGCGAAAACTTACACTTTTATTGATGAAGAATCTTGGCCTACGAATCTTAATTTTATTCTGGTTGCATCTCTTTTTGTTGCTATTCGAATGGGTGCAATCGAAGCAGTTAATCCTTGGCTTGTATTCTCCCTTATTTGCTTAGTTGCATTAGAAATGGCGATGATTGCAGCTTGGCGCAACCTTGCAGG
>CAJCCR010000351.1 GCA_903960945.1 uncultured Planctomycetaceae bacterium | reverse complement strand
TGGTATCTGCGCCAGCGGCGGCGTTGGCATCAATAATAGCCTGCCGAAGCGAACCAGCACCTGAATCTGAATTATTAACAACCGTGAAGGTAGCAGGTACAACTCTTTCTTCTAGGCCGAGGAGTTCGAGCCTACGGTGAATTCCCTTTTTTGATAATTTATTGGTATTTTTGGATGTGAAAAGATTTTTGAAAGCATTTAAAAACATCGGTGGGATTTCCTTTAATCAAAAGCAGTTTTACTGCATCGGTGAAAAGTAGGAATCAACAGCATTATCGGTTCAAAGCAAGCACCACAAAACAACTATAGAAATGCTATTTGATAAAAAACCGGTGTCAATGAGAAAAATAACAAAAATTGCCCATTCTTCCTATTTTTAACAAGCTGGTGCACAAGAAAGCAGACGATTAGCCACGGAGGGAAGAAAAGAAGAAGCATAAGAATTTGCCACGGATTAACACGGAATTTCACGGAAGGAAGAAAAGCAGAAGCATAAGACTAGCCACGGATTAACACGGAATTTCACGGAAACAAGACACTGCATTCAGAGCCGGATGCGTGAGCGACGGAATTAAACATAAGCATTTGCCACGGATTAACACGGAATTTCACGGAAAAGACCCTCACAATTCATTGATCTAAAGGTTCAAATGGAGGAGTTGCAGTGGGGCTTCCCCATCGCAACTACTCTGTCTTAAAACAAGCTCATATCAATCAATGGGAAGTAAAAAGGAAGAATAAGAATGGACCCCCGCTTTTCAGCGAGGGTGACGAATACGGCGGGCTCTCTTTCCGTCATTCTCCGCGAAAGCGGGGAATCCAGAAATACAAACAGCAAAGGCGAGGGGCGAGCACCAGCGGATTGACATCCGCCGCTCAATAAAAAATGTTGGGCTTAAAGGCATTAAATAAAGGGGGACGAGGAGAAATATATACAATATTAATCGTATCGATGAATTGATTAAAGAGACAAGAAGTTGGATGCAAAATACAAAGCAGATGTGGCCCTTTTAACTGATCACAGGTATGAAGCCATGGTAGCTTTACCTGGCGATTGGTATCTCGGCAACATCCTTGAAGATGATGGGTTGCTTCAAAAGGCACTAGAAAAACAAGGGTTTTCATCTGTAAGGGTGGATTGGGCTCGTAAAGATGTGGATTGGTCTCAGTACAAGTGTGTAGTTTTTCGCACTACATGGAATTACTTCGATCGCTTTGAAGAATTCTCTCAATGGCTTAACGCCATAAGCAGCCAAACCAAATTATGTAATCCGTATTCCATTATCAAATGGAACATGGACAAGCACTATCTTAAGGATCTTGAATTAAAAGGGATTCCTGTGACGCCTTCACGGTTTATCGAAAAAGGTAGCACGATAAATATTGAGGATGAAATTTTAAAGTCGGGGTGGAAAGAATTGGTGATCAAGCCATGCGTATCTGGAGCTGCAAGGCACACTTACCGGGCAAACAAATTGAATGCCAAAGAGATTGAAGCAGTAGTGAATGAACTACTAGTTCAGGAATCGTTTGTGTACCAACCTTTTTTGGAAAGTATTTTAACCCAAGGTGAAGATACGCTGATGCTTTTTGATGGGAAATATTCTCATGCGATTCGGAAACTTGCAAAACCAGGTGATTTTCGAGTTCAGGATGATCATGGCGGGACAGTGCATGACTACCAACCCGATACCGAGCAAATTGCGTTTGCAGAAAAAGCGATGGCTGTTTGCAACCCGCTGCCCAGCTATGGCAGAGTAGATATGGTGCGGGATAATCAGGGAAAATTAGCGCTGATGGAATTGGAAATGATCGAGCCTGAATTGTGGCTGCGAAAACACCCCCCTTCTGCAATGTTATTTGCAGAATCAATTGCAAGAATCGTAAAAGGTTAAGGTATTACGGGGCCATTAAAGAGCGCTCAGGGCTTTCAGTCCATTTTTTGCGACCATTTAGCAGCAGATGCAAGCGCCTTTGGAAGCAAATTATCTTAATTCGAGAACAGACCACGCTTTATACTTGACCATGAATAACCCATCCAAGAATTGTTTTAATTGTTATTGTTTAGGCACTTTTTACTTGAAGAGTACTGCCTTTTATCGAAAATAGATTGGGTAGTTTCTCAAGAGTTTATTTCATGAGTTCGGCATCTTCAGGCAAAGAACAAAAGGTATCCAAAGAATGGACACCCCGCATGTGGCAGGGTTGTATCTTTCATTCTTGGATCCGGATGCTTGCCAAAAACCACTTCCTCATGCATCCCAGCAAGCTTTATATCGGCTGCAATATTACAGCTATCAGCACGCTTCATTTAGGGCTAAGGTTGTTGCAAAAAGGGTTGTACGGCACAATTCCCGAGAATACGCAACTCAAACAGCCGCCTGTTTTTATCATTGGGCATTGGCGAACCGGTACTACTTTACTGCATGAACTGCTAATCTTGGATCCTAGGCATAATTTCCCGAATACTTATCAATGCCTAGAGCCCAATCATTTTCTTTTGACTGAAAAGTTTTTCAAAAGTTATTTCAATTTTCTACTGCCATCACGCAGGCCGATGGACAACATGGAAGCCGGTTGGGATAAGCCCCAGGAAGATGAATTCGCCCTTTGCATGATGGGCCAACCTTCGCCTTATCTTGATGTGGCATTCCCCAATAATAAGCCAATCGATAAGGATGCTTTTGAAATAGATAGTTTGCCAAAGCATAAAAGAGAGGGATGGAAGCAGGATTTTAAGCGTTTTCTTTCTGAATTAACTTACAACGACAGCCGTAGGTTGGTGCTAAAATCCCCTACCCATACCGCTAGGATTCGAACTTTATTAGAGTTATTTCCTGATGCTCGGTTCATTCATATCGTGCGTGATCCGTATGTGGTTTTCCCCTCGACCGTGAACTTGTGGAAATCGCTTTATGATACGCATGGGATGCAAACCCCTAACTATAAGGGCATAGAAGAGAAGGTTTTTTCGGAATTTAATATTTTGTACAACTGTGTGGATAGAGATAAATCGCTGCTGAAACCCAATCGATTCATTGAATTGCGCTACGAAGATTTAATTCAAAACCCCTTCCCCATTATCGAAAATATCTATCAACAATTGGAACTAGGCGACTTTTCGATGGCAGCCCCGCATGTTCAACGCTATCTTGATAATCGGAAAGATTACAAAACCAACAAGTACAAGCCCCTAGAGCCACGCTTGCTTGAATTGATCAACGAGCGCTGGGGTAAGGTTATCGATCGCTATGGCTACCCACGAAGGGAAGCAGGGGCATCTTTGTTGATGTAGTTTCTTTTTGGTTTTAATTATTACTCAAGTGAATAGGGGATTTTATAATGGGTCGAACGGTAACTTTTAAGAATGAAGCAAAAAACTTGGTTGGCGCAGAAATCAAAGTGGGCGATAAGGCCCCAGATTTTAGCTGCTTAATTGGCCTTGATGTGAACACTTTGGCCCACACTGGTGCAAAGCCAAGGCTATTTAGCGTGGTTCCATCTTTGGACACAGGCGTTTGCAGCATGCAGACCAAAAAGTTCGAATCAGAGTTGGCAGATGTGAGTGATAAAATCTCTTCTTATACCGTAAGCTTGGATCTTCCTTTTGCCCAGAAGCGTTTTTGTGGCGCTGAAGGTATCAGCCATATGCAAACTCTTTCCGATTGCCATAATCATTCTTTTGGCAAGAATTATGGTGTTTTGTTGGAAGGGCTGCCTTTGCCTTTGTTGACCCGAGCCGTTTTTGTGGTCGACGCCCACGGCAAAGTAGTACACGCAGAATATGTGCCTGAAGTAACCAATCATCCAAACTATGATGCAGCAATTGCAGCGCTTAAGAAGTGCCTGTAACTATATACTCTTTAATGGTTTAGAGCTAAAGCACCTAGTTTTCCGGGTGCTTTTTGTTTTTTTAAGGTGGGTAACGATTGTGGCCTTTGGCAGAGCAAGGGGATTATTCCTGTAATACCAATTATGCCAGCGTATAGGATTAGAATTTCATCTGATCGCAAAGCATTTTTGTTGCACCGGTTTTAAACTCGATTAACTTGAGTAAATCGGAAAAAAATAGGTAAAAAAGTCATGATTGATTCTGACTTTAAGGGTTTGGCAAAGTGGCCCCTCCTATAATGAAATGGTTTTTGAAGTTGGTCTTTTGGAGATTACGATGATGAATAATTTGCGCTCAAAGATTGCTTTTTCAACGCTGGCATTCCTAGCCCTTGGGCAAAACCCCGCTTCTGCTGCTTGGAATAATGTTTATCAGGTTAGCTGCAATACCGCCAAGGCGACCAATTCAACCTCGAATTATCAACCTGCACCAACCCCCTGCAATTTGCCCGGTTGCACCCAACAAATTTGCCAACAGCAAAATTGTTCCACCCGATATGTGCAAAAATTCTACTACGAACCCGTAACCTCCTACGAATCTACTTCGTACTACGAACCTGTTACTTCCTACAAAACCAGCTATTACTACGAACCCGTTACTTCCTACAAAACCAGCTATTACTACGATCCTTCCCAGTGTGGTTATCAGCAGATGGCAACACCTGTTACCAGCTATCAGTTGAAGGCGCAGAATTGCCCTGTAAATTCCTACATGCTTAGAACCGCTTTAAAGCCTGTGACAAGCTATAAACAATCTTATTATTACGAACCGCAAACCACTTGCTGCAATACTTCCGTGGGTGCACCTGTAATGCCCCAAGTTGCAGCCCCATGCACAACACCTGTTGCGCCAATGGCTCCTG
>CAJCCR010000350.1 GCA_903960945.1 uncultured Planctomycetaceae bacterium | reverse complement strand
TTACTGATTAAAAATTCTTGGAGCGATTCACCTTTTAATAAAGGCATGGTGATATAGGGCACGCCTTCGATCGTATCAACATCAAGCAGCAGAACGATATTGGGATGAACCAACTTTGCAGCCATACGAGCTTCATCAAGGAATATTGCGCGAAGAGTTTGATTGCCTAGAAGATCGGGCCTTAGGGTTTTAAGGGCAATCCTGCGGTTTGCAAGGGTATCGTAAGCATCAAAAACCATGCCCATGCCGCCATAGCCTATTTCAGCAATGATTCGGAACTTCCCGAAGGTGCCTAGGTCGCCCTCAAAGGAAGGCTTGGCAAACAAAGGCCGGTACTTTTCGATATAGTGCGCAGGATCGCCCCTGCCTGAAAGCGCCAGAGCTTTTTGCAAGGTTTCGCTGGGGGTTTGCAATTCGCTTATAAAGTTTTCATCGATGGGTTTTATATGCTTAAGAAACTCATCTTTTTCATTATCGAAAAGGCTGGACTCCATTTTGTTCAAGCAGATATTGCAAGATTCGATATGGCGTGCAAGTTTTTCGAAATCGATGCCCGGTAAATCGCCCGTGGCAAATAAATTCAACTCTGGTACCGTCGGGCAATCGGAGGATGCCAGATTTATCTCTGGGATGGTTACATCGTTATCAGAACGGACAGGTGGATTAATGTCCGATTGTGTGTTTTTAATGTTCACAACACTATTAATCGAAAGCATTGCTCAAGAATTACAAAAAAAAAGGTTATTTTACACAATCGCCAACAATTTCACGCAACTTGTTCAAGATCCGGCAGCGAATAACTGCTGCTGCGTTGGCTGTAATCTTATATTCCTTTGCAATTTCTTGCGAAGTTGTTGTTGAAAAGTGCAGCTTTTCGAATATTTCCCAGTCTCTTGGGGCGGTTGTTTGTCTGATCAAGGCCAAGGCATGTTGATACACTTCGTTTACAAAGGCGTTTTCCCATGATTCCGACAAGACTTTTGGCCCGCTTCCCTTGATGGGACCAACCGGCGAATCTTTTTCTTTCTTGCGGTAATGATCGCTGATCCTGCGATTAACAATAGTTCGAAGCCACCTGCGAAAACTTCCCGTGCCATGGTGTTCAAAACTGCTTAAAGATGTATAAGTGTTGATAAATACTTCTTGGCAGATATCCTGCGCATCTTCCTCGCTGATACCCATGTTTTTTAGCCATTTATAGAGCAAAGGCAAATAAAGCTTGGTGTATCGTTCCCAACCATCTGGGTCTTGGATACGTAGCTTTTGAAGCAAAGTTAACGAAGTCGTATGCAAAATAATCTCGATAAGGGCGAAGCTAGATCGGGCGAATCTAGAGCACAACACAGTAAACAAATTATTACCAATCTAAGTGTATTCTACTTGATAAAAAGGTTTTTTCTAGTGAAGGTTAGGTGAACTTTGATGCTGCGATTACATCAAAAACCACTGGTTTTATGCTGTTTCTAGGGTTAATGATGTTCGTAGGGAGAAGAAAAAGCAATAAAAGAACCCCGCAAGGATCGCCCTCCGGCAGAGTTCTGGTTAGTCTTCCGCACTAATTACTGGCTGATTTAGCATAGATTCCGCTTTGCCCTAAATAATTGGCAAAGATCTAATTCTTATGAATGATTATAACCTAGTGGTGTCC
>CAJCCR010000349.1 GCA_903960945.1 uncultured Planctomycetaceae bacterium | reverse complement strand
GAAATGTAGAGTCCGGAGTTGCCTCGTTGTTTAAACTCCCAATCATTTTTTCGAATTAACCCAACTTGATTAAAGAATGTATCTGGGACTTTGTCAGTGAGGAGTTTCTTACCGTGGAATTTTTGAAGTTCTGGTTTGTAATCAAATGAATCAAGGTGTGAAAGTCCGCCAACCAAGGAGATTTGAACGACTCGTTTCGCCCTAATTTTCTTTGAATTGTCTTTTGTCTTGATATCATTTGCCAAAGACTTCTGGCCTAATATGCTCGCTAGGGCAGTAATAGCAATACTTTGGCTGCCATTACAGAGGAAAGATCTGCGGTTGTTAAATGAATGATACATTGCGGGTTATTCCAAAGTTAGGAATTCGTTGGTGTTTAATATTGCCCTTATTAAAGGTGCAAATCCATGTTTTTCTACAAGGGGCAAGGCCTTAGATTTTTCAGTATCTAAAGGTTGTCGCTGAAGTAGATGGTTGAAGACATGGTTGATTTTTTGATCAATAGAAGTTAGGGCTTCAAAATCTGAATGATTTTTTGAATATGATTCTGAAAGATTTTGCGTAAAAGGCCCATTCCAGAACGCCAACGCTTGGATAGGCGTGGTGGTCTTACTTCTTTTTGGGGCAGCGGATGAATTATCGGGGCAGTCGAAACTATCCAGCAATCCTTGATTTGCACCACGCGGAGTAAAACGATAAATGCTATGTCTGGAAAGGCTGAAGTCTAATTTTTCAAGCGGATTATAATAAGTGGTGCCATTGTTTGTTTCTGTTTTATAGTCAGAAAATCCGGGGCCATACATTTCTTGGTTAAATGTTCCGCAGGTTTTTAGTGAGGAATCGCGTATTGATTCAGCGTCCAACCTTCTGGGTGCCCAGCGCCAAAGATAGCGATTGTCGAAATCTTTTTTGAGTGAATCAGCAGAGGGCTTTGATTCTTGTTGATAGGTACGAGAAAGAACAATGGAACGGTGCAGTTGTTTTAATGAATAACCTGAATCAATAAACGATTGGCTTAAGTAATCAAGAAGTTCAGGATGGGTTGGTTTAGAACCATTAAAGCCGAAATCGCTCGGTGAATCGACAAGGCCAGTGCCAAAGTGGTAATGCCAGATCCTGTTTACGATTACTCTTGTAAATAAAGGGTTAGCTGGATTCGTGATCCATTTTGCAAGAGTTTCTCTTCGTTCAGGATCAGAAGCGGTAGGAGGAATTGTAGTGGAGTTGCTCTTAAATGAAGGCACTAAAATATTTCCAGGGAATACTTCGATTCCAGGTTCTGTTACCTGCCCTCTGTTAAGGAATTTAGTTGGCGGGGGATTGGTTGAAATGGCAGAGTAAACCGTAGCTTTTTCCTTCTTGTTAGATAATAACTTTGCATTAGATTCCAGCTTGTCAATTTCTTCTTTGATCTTTTTTCGAAGAGCTATTTGCTCATTGTTTAAATTGGTAGTCAGGTCGTTTTCAGAAATGAAGACTTCGGATTCTTCAAAAAGTTTAGAAATATCATTGGCGTTCAATGCTTTATCGAAAACTCGGGCTTTTAAAATTGTTCCTGCAAGTAAGTGGTTTGCACTTGGCGGTTCATGTCTGATGCCAAAAGCAATAATGGAGCTG
>CAJCCR010000348.1 GCA_903960945.1 uncultured Planctomycetaceae bacterium | reverse complement strand
ATTTTCTTTTAATAATGAAATGGTGATAAAATAGGCGGTATTGAAGAGGTGTTGTAATTAAGCCGAAGGCTCGTCTTTTTTCTCGTCAGCAGGCCAATCTTGAAATCGGATTGCCATTCTTCTTGATATGCCCGATTCCTGCATCGTAATTCCATAAAGAACATCAGCACACGCCATCGTTCGTTTGGAATGGGTAATAAGGATAAACTGACTCTTATCCATGAAATCGCGCAATACATTAGTGAATCGATTTACATTGGCCTCATCAAGTGCAGCGTCAACCTCATCGAGTAGGCAAAAAGGGCTAGGCTTGTTCCGAAAAATTGCCAGAAGTAATGCTACCGCAGTCATGGTTTTTTCCCCACCACTCATCAAAGAGATGCTGCGTAATTCTTTCCCAGGTGGCTTTGCTTTAATCTCAATACCGCATTCCAAAACATCCTGTTCATCTTCAAGTATTACATCAGCCATGCCGCCGCCGAATAGTTTGCGGAATAAATCTTGGAAGTGAGTCCTTACATTCTGGAAGGTTTCGATGAACAGTGATCTGCTATCTGCATTGATTTTGCTGATAATTTCTTCGAGGGCTTTTTTTCCTGAAACAAGGTCGTCATATTGGATTTTAAGGCTTGAGTGTCTGAATTCCAAGTTTGTCAATTCTTCGAGCGATTCGATATTAACATTGCCTAGTCTATGAATCTTATTGCGAAGTTCTGTAATTTCATCAGCAATTACGGTTGTTTCTATTGGAGGCATCGAATTAATTTGGTCAGTACCTTCTGCTGGGGTTTGCTTTTGCAAATAAAGTTCATCAAGATTAATTTCGTAATCATCTTTCATTCGAGTACACAAAGAGTCGCGTCGGATTTGAAGATCGTTGACTGCCAATTCGCGGCCATGCACCAATTCTTGTTTGTTTCTCCAAGCTGTTCTGTCGGAATAAGCCTTTGATACAAAGGTTTCTTTTTCTTTAACTGCTTTGGCTTTTTCCAATAAAAGAAATCGGGCCTTTTCTTCGGCTTGATCCTTTTTCAGAAACCATAATGCAAGTTGAGAGGTGACATTAAGGATCGAAAGATTCAGCGTGTCTGATCGTGATTTTATTTCAAGAATCTGTGTTCGGGTTCTGGATTGTTCAATTTTCCTTCCGGAAAGTTCGTCATTTGCAGAATTGAATCTGGTTTTAAAAGCTTCAGCGCGTTCTTCGGCTTGGGCAAATGCAACTCTTGCGACGGTTGTTTTTTCGGTTCTCACCCGTCTCTGGAGCTCGATGTCGCGTAGTCTTTCTTCCCCAACCTTTACGAGCTCTTCCATCTTTAGGCAGACTACTTCAAGTTCTTCAGCCTGGGTTTTAAAAGATTCTAGTTCCTTGGTTTCTTTTTCCGTGTCGTCATCAAGGTTCCTTAGTTCATTACCACTGACTTTTAATTCTTCATCCATTCCATCCTTGCGTTGTTTTTGTCGTTCGATTCTAGCCCTAAGATCACTCAACTGTTCCGAGAGGATATCAATATCGCGCCTTTGGTTTTCAATTCGAGTATCTGCAAGTGAGATTGCGCTTTTTGTTTCATCCAAACTGGATTGAGCCAAAGCAATGGAATCTTCAATTTGAATAAGAGTGTTTTTTAATTCTCTTAGCTCAGCTTTACGGGAAAGAATGCCTGTTTCCGCATGATGGGTTCCCATGGTCAGGGTACCATCAGGTTCTAGGATTTCGCCCAATAGGGTTAAAAATCTAATCGAAGGATGCGAAGCAGAAAGCGTTCTTGCAAAATCCATGGATTTAACAATCAGAGTTTGTCCCAAAAGCCATTGAGGCAGGTTCGGGAAATCTGGATTGTTACATTTAACAAACTCATGGGCCCAACCAACAATTTCGGGGTTTTTCTCAATGAAAATCGATGTTTCAGAAGAGGAATTAGTAACCTGAATATTGTTTTTTAAAAAACCTTGGAAAGAAATTCTGCTTGAAAAAGCTGCTGAGTTCAAGGCTAGGGCTTTGATCAGGGATTCTTGATCCTGAACAAGAATTCGTTGTGATTTTTCACCAAGCGCAAGATCGATTAGCACTGCAAATTCAGTTGATACTTCGAGGAAATCAGCAACAACGCCCAGAATGGTGTTCCATAAAAGTGAAGATGGGTCTTTGCTAAGCTCAAGAATTTCTTTAAGCCCAACGCCAAAGCCTTCCAAACTTTTTTCTAATCCTTCAAGAACTTCAAGGCGACTGACGGTGCCACTTCGGTTAGCCTGAAATTCCGATAGCTCTTTTGCGAATTGGTCACGCGCCAATTCTAATGCTTCTTTTTCTTTTCCCAAATCAAGAAGCGTAGTCTTCGACGCGGCCAACCTTATTTGTAAAATTTCGTCAGCGATTGTCAATTCGCCAAGTTCTGCGTCAAGAACAGCTAGGCTGCCCACGGTGTTTTCGTTGCGTTGCCGAAGTCTTTCTGCTTCCCGATGATAAGATTCCAGTTTGGCTCTGGAACCTGTAAGGGCGTTTTGAAGTCGCGCAAGCAAGCGCATATTTTCAAGGTGCTCTTCCTTGGATTTTATGACTGAAATGCGGAGAGATGAATCTTCTTCGGATGCTTCTTTTTCTGCTTTTTCGAGAGTTTCGACGATTGTTTTTGAAGCAGTGCAATTCGATTCTGCAAGTTCGGCTTCCTGCCTGAGAGATTCAAGTTGCGATTCAAGGAGGGATAATCTTTTGTTGTGATCCATCAGGGATTTACGAGCCTGAAGGAGATCTCGCTCCGAAGTTTCGAGAGAGTCGCGGTCACTTTTTTTCGAAGAGTCGCCTGCAGCGATATTTTGTCTGGCTTCAGAAATCAACAGATCTCCGCTTCGTATTTGTTCATCCAGTTGGGCTACCAGAGATTCTTTTTCTCGAGCCTTTTTCTCGAGTTCATCGGTTTCTGATAAGCCTTGTTCCAAATCGTTTTTAAGAGAGGAAAGCTTGGCATATTCCGATTCGAGATTTTCTGTGAGCTGCGAGTATTCCTGAAGCCCAAGATTTAAGCGTAATTCTTTTAGCCTTTCAGAATATTCCTGCCATT
>CAJCCR010000347.1 GCA_903960945.1 uncultured Planctomycetaceae bacterium | reverse complement strand
TAGTAAGTTCGCTTTCAATAAGTACTGGAAGATGCATGCCTGGAGAAATTAGGCCTTTTCGCAATGTGTTTTTTTCAACTAGGCAATCTAGATGTTTTTTCCCCACGCCGAAGTAATTTAAAAGTGTATTTCCTTTAACCGGGGCACCCATGCCAAAAATGGTTTTCCCTTCTTTCTTTTTTTGATCAAGGTATGCAATGTCGCGTTTTTTCATGTTTTCTACGCGCTTTGCAAACTCATGGTAAGTTGCAATATCATTGCTTTTTGCTGTATTTTCTGAGGCGCAAGCTTCCAAATAGCGCTGGGTTTTGGCTTTCTTGCCTTTGTGAGTAACATAGCCAATCATGGAGCCACCATGAATTGGCGTAAGTTTGCAATCGAACATTTCTAAGCCATGTCTGTTAAGAAGAACTTCGATGTTTTTCAAATTATAATAAAGAAGGTGTTCGTGATAGATTTGATCGAATGCAAGATTTTCAACTATTTTCTTCATGTAAAGGAATTGGACCATAAAGGTACCATCGGGTTCGAGTGATTCGCGAATGCCTTCGGTAACGGAGTGGAGCTCCTCGAGGTGGAAGAAGACCCCAGCAGCGTTAATGACATCAAATTTTTTACCAATGTTTTTTGCCGTTTCGAGATTAAAGAAAGCATTTAATGTGGGAACTTTATCATCCATTGCAATTTTTGCAGTGGTTTTTGATGATTCCACACCTAAGACCTCGTATCCTAATGCCTGAAAATGTTTTAGTTGGGTTCCATCGTTGGAGCCTATATCTAGAACTGTTTTTTTGCGATTTTTATGGGGAACAATCGCATCGATTTCATCTGCAACAGATTTGAAATGGCTACTAAGCGATTTAGTTACGCCGGAAAGATAAGTATGATCCCCAAACATGATTTCTTTTTTAACGGTGTAATCTAATTGGGTGGTTGAGCAATCATGGCAATAAACAACACGAAGGGGGTAAGTAGGTTCTGTTCCAACTTCTTCGGGTTTAAGGAAATGATTGCACCAAGGTTGATTTCCTAGGTCTAGGACTTTTTCAAGTTTGTTGCCGTCGCATACTCTGCAAATCATAAGGATTCCTTCCTAGAAAATTCGATCTATGTTCGTATAGATTAGCTTTTTGAATGTAATTTGTGCAATAGAACCTTTTAATTAATAGTAATTAAAGGGTGGTTTCAAAATTTCTTGTTAGATTTACCGAAGGTTGATTATATTGCAGATGTGTGGGTGAACCACATTGCGCCACCACCTTTCCAGTGGTCATTATAGGTCCCAATGTTAAGCATTGGGATGGAGAAGAATTCTTCAAATGCCGGATCTCTACAAACGAAAGCTGTTGGCAATAAGGGGTTAATTCGTTTCATGTTACCCATGAGGTAAACATGTAAAAGATATTGTTCATTCCAATACCATGGTAAAAACATATCGGGATAGTCCCAAGGTATCGTGATATCATGAATATGAATGATCACGCCTGGTTTAATCCTTGGTAAAACGTCAATGAAAAAAACGGTAACATCAGAATTTACGAATGACCGGTGTGAGCCATCAAAAAAGAGAACATCACCTTTTTCTAGTTGATCAAAGATTTTAAGATCGCATGTTTCTAATCCATTCCTTATAACCTGATCGCAGATAGAGTCAATTTCTGCCCTAGGTTCAGGGTCGATGGATATTATTTTTGTGTTTGCAGAATTTGTTTTTATCGCCTTATAGGCAATGCAAGTTGTAGTACCTGATCCTATTTCAAGAAAAACCTTGGGTTTATAGGTCCGAATTATGGAATATAAAGCGAGCGTATCATATGGTGAATAGGGGATACCAATCCAACCGAACGCAGGCAGATTTTTTGGTTCAAAAACCAAGGGTACATTTTTTAATTCTTCAGCAAATACTTTCATTTGGTTGCAAAAATCTAAATGCTGAGTTATATGTTTTTTAAACCAAGAATGGATAATAGGTTCAACTGGTTTGCTACCACCCCATCTGGGTTTGTAATCCCGGGATGGAGGATAATCCAAAGGTAGGGCAATAGTCGAATAAGGGGTACCTTCCAAAAGTCTTAATGAGACTTCTTTCTTTTTCATTAATTCGGCATTTAAAATCTCTAGGTCTTTAATTTGGCCGCGCATTATGTCAATGTTATCTTTAATTTGTCTAACTTTAGGAATGCGTAAAGCAAGACTCTTGATCATTTTTTTCATCAATGTAAAAATGGGTGTTATTCCTTTAATTGTGTTGTAACTGGCTTTTTAATATTAATTCGGACAATGTTTTTCCAATCGCAAGTGAAGCGGTTGCCGCTGGAGAGGGCGCATTTAAAACATGGACCATGCGTTCTGCTTCGACTATGTGAAAATCATCCACAAGCTTGCCATCGGGAGCCATAGCTTGGGCCCTTACCCCTGCGCCACCCCTATGAATATCCTGCATTTGCAATTCAGGCATCAATCGCTGTAAAGCTTTAAGAAAAGCTTTTTTACTAAGTGAACGATGGAACTCGCCCATGCCGGTTTTCCAAAACTTGGCCGCCATGCGCCAAAAACCTGGGGACACAGCTAATCCGAGCATATCTCTGATTGAAATATCAAGAAGCTTATAGCCTTCCCTTTTAAATGCGAGTACTGCATTAGGGCCGGCTTCCACACCGCCATGAATCATGCGGGTAAGGTGAACGCCTAAGAATGGAAGGCTGGGATCGGGTACTGGGTAAATAAGATTTTTTACTAAATGATGTTTTTCAGGAACGAGTTCGTAGTATTCACCCCTGAATGGAACGATTTGAACGCCCGGTTCAACACCGCATGCCTTGGCAACCCGATCTGATTGCAGGCCACCGCAGTTGACCAAAAAAGAGGCATGAATTTTGCCTTGGTTGGTTTCGATAGCTAGGCCGTTGGTGTCGCGTTTACAAGAGATGAATTTAGTTCCTAAGCGAACTTCACCATCAGATTCAGTTATCAGGCGTTGATAAACCTTGCAGACATCTTTGTAATTTACGATACCTGTTTGCGGAACAAACAAGCCTGCAATTCCTGCAACATGTGGTTCGTAATCTTTTAATTCTTCTTTTGAAAGTTGCTTGATGCCAGTAAGTCCATTGGCTAGGCCGCGCTTTTCAAGTTCGGCCATTCGTGGTAATTCATCGGGATGAGTTGCGACTACAATTTTTCCGCAGCGATCATGAGCGATGCCGTATTCCTTGCAGAAATCGTACATTGCATCACGGCCTTCTGCGCAGTTTTTAGCCTTGGCAGAACCTGGCTTGTAATAAAGTCCGGAATGAATGACCCCGCTATTATTACCAGTCTGATGTTCAGCGACATCTTTTTCTGTTTCAAGGACCAAAACTTTACCAGCCTTGGCTTGAGCTATATGCATAGCTGTGGAAAGGCCAACGATGCCTGCTCCAACAATTACAATATAAGGTTCATTAATCATATATGTTACACATTTGCATAAATGCGGTTTCGAAGGATGATGTAGCCCTTCATGAGTTCTTGGATGCCATCATTCAAGCTGTATTTGGGTTTGAAGCCAGTCTTTTCGATTTTTTCATTGGAAACAATGTAGTCGCGTTTGTCTGGGTCTTCGCCAATAGGCGCTTCCAAAAATACGAAGCTAGGAATGTACTTTTGAATTTCTTTGCAAAGCTCTATTTTAGAAAGGTTTGCATCTGAAAGGCCTACATTATAAGCCTGACCCTGCATTTTTTCGAAATTGTTGATGGCATGAACAAATGCCCTGCCTACATCGCGAATGTGAATGTAATTTCGTTTGGCATGACCTTCGAATATAACCACAGCTTTATCATTTATCGCTCTGTAAACAAAATCATTAACCAAAAGATCGATTCGCATTCTTGGAGATAAACCAAATACGGTAGCCAATCTAAAAGTTAGTGAATTGCCTGCATCTAAAACGGCTCGCTCTGCTTCCACTTTGGTTCTGCCATAAAGGCTGATAGGTTCTAATGGGCTATCTTCGGTACAGAAACTGCCTTTTTGGCCAATACCATAGCCGCTATTGGTATTTGGCAGAACGATGCGTTGATTTTTAGATCGCAATGAAAGTATTAATTTAAT
>CAJCCR010000346.1 GCA_903960945.1 uncultured Planctomycetaceae bacterium | reverse complement strand
GAACAAGAAGAGCAGTGAAAACATCGTGGGCACCTAAACTACGGATGATTCCGGGTTTTGAGAGTAAATGGCGAAGTTGGGAAGGGGAGGTGCTCATGTATTTTGTAATCCCTGCTCGATGATTGAAATTTTTACCAAACAAAAGTTCAGCAATTGTAGAAACTACCATAATTATTCAATGTCGATGATTCTACAAAAAACATTGCATGGATCAAAAGGCCTTATATTACAGGCTTTTCAACTTGCTTTGAAATAATAATAGTTATTGGCACGCCTGTTGCTTTACTTATTATCAGCGGCCTTGAAGCAATGGAACAGATTGTCAAAGGGGCCGGAATAGAGAAGAGTGGCCCTACAGATCTGGAACATTTGTTGGGCAAAGTAGCAGTGAAAACCGTCCCCCGGCGGAGACCCATGAAGTGTGGATGGCACCCCCCAATTAGCCTTCTACACTACCCCAATTTAGTCATGGGAAATTAACCCGCATATCGATCCCCCTCGGTATGCGGGTTTTATCTTTTTTATAGCTCGAGTTTTGGCAATTCTTTGGGCGCAACCATCGTGCCTAGTTCACTAATCACGGATTTGGCCAAGGCCATATACGCTTTGCTTACAGGGTTTTCAGGATGCTTTAAAATGATGGGCAACCCTTCATCGCCAGATTCTGCAACTTTGGGATCAATCGGTATTTCGCCTAGAAAAGGCACACTATATTCTTGAGCAAGTTTGGCGCCGCCACCATGTCGGAAGATTTCATACCTTTTGCCATCGTCTCCAATAAAGTAGCTCATGTTTTCGATGATGCCTAGGATAGGAACTCGAACCTGCTTAAACATTTCAATGCCTTTTCGGGCATCAATCATGCTGACTTCCTGAGGAGTTGTAACAATAACCGAGCCATTCAATGGAACAGTTTGGGTCAAGGTAAGTTGGGCATCACCTGTGCCTGGTGGTAAATCAATTACGAGGTAATCAAGTACGCCCCAATCAAGGTCTGAAAGAAACTGTGTGAGTGCTCTGTGGACCATGGGGCCGCGCCAGATAACAGCTTGAGTAGGTGGGACCAAAAATCCCATGGACATAATTTTTAGGCCATACTTATCAAGGGGAAGGGGCGTGGTTGCTTGATCGATTACGCCATTGATTCCCATCATGGTCGGCATGCTTGGGCCATAAATATCTGCATCTAGCAACCCAACTTTATTTCCGCCCGCAGCAAGTGCGAGAGCCAAGTTCGCAGAAACGGTTGATTTTCCAACCCCGCCTTTTCCGCTTGCTACTGCAATGATGGTACGAATATTGGGCAGGCTTAACTTTGGCATTGTAGCTTGTGGCTGCATGACTTATTTCCTTATTGTAAATTTTTAGGTAGTGGTTTTCTTTGCGATACATTCTTGGCACTGGCACAGGGCGCGCAAGCTTTCCAAGGTATATATTCCAGAATCGTGCCCATCGTTCCAAACAATTCGGTAGGCATAATGCCCTACGGGAACCAACGATGTAGGGGCAGGTTGCACCAATTCAGAAGGTTTAAGAATATGGAAAGGGTTAGCAGGTTTATCCCGTTCATCCCTGCAAGTTGCACAGGGGCAATTTCCCCTGAGATGTTTCCACCCCAAGATGCCTTGATGGCCATCATTCCAATCGATCAATAGGGAGTCCGGTCCCTGTTTTTTCAAGGAATTGGGGAAAAGCGCAAAGTTATTCTCAGTCATAAACTACAACCCTCTTCTGCCTATATTTCACTATAGGAAAGAAGAGGCGATTTGGTTGTAGTCTTGGGTAAAAAGTATCGAACTAGTTGTTCGGAGTGGGTTTTGTTTCGGGTTGATTTTCCACCAGATCGATTCGTATTTGTTCAGCACTTTTGGTTGCAGAAATAAGAAATCTTTTATTCTGAAAAGTTAATAAGCCATTGGATGGGATTTTACTTTCCTGCCAAAGGGTTGAGGTTTCATCCCGTAGTTCGAGCCTTATTTTTCTTTGTACTTCCACCCAATCTTGAGGAAGTGATGGTAAAATCAGGCTTGCGACACTTGATTGGCCATTGCTTGGAATTGCAACAGTTGTTGCAACAGGAACGCCAGACCTGCTAGCGGGGGTTCTTCTTTCTTCCACTAATTCAACAGGCAAAGTCAGGGTGGGTAGTGGGGCTTTGCCTAATGAAGCATCTTCACTTCGAACAAGTTCCCCAGTAAGCCTGAGGATTTTTCGGTCTGCCGAAATTGTCAGCAAGAGATTCCTTACGGACTGAAGTTTAAAAACGCCTGGGTCGAGAATCATTTGGTTTTTTTGCCCCAGTCGCAAGATTTCTCCGGAAGGGGTTTGAAAGCGAACATCACCGAAGGTGAAATTGGGCCTTGCAGCAAGTTGCCTTTCGAAATGGAAAATCGGATCGCTATGTTCAGGAAGAAAGGTGGTTGAAAAAGTGCCATTTCGATTCGTTTTTTCGACATTGATGCCAGTATCTGAAATGGTGAGTAGTGCGGTAACGGTACCTTCAGGCGGTTCCATAACATTGACAATTTCAGTTTTTTGATCATGCTCTAAGCCATTGACAGCAGCAAGTTTGATGACATACCCGCCCGGCTTTTGGAAAGTAACCATTTTTTCTTGACCTTTTGCATTAGTAACTTCGAGAGGGCGGTCATCTCCCAAATCCCAAACACATAACTGTGCGTTTTTTACTGTGCTCATGATTTTAAATGTTGCAGGCGCATAAGATCCAGCACTTACCGGAACAGCTTCCAAGTTAAGTACCTTCGTTGGTTCAAGGGTAGGTGGCGGATCGAGGCGTAAGACAACCTGTCTTTCGTTTTCTTCGCCAAGGACATTTCTCACAGTCATTTTAACGGTGTATTCTCCCGGGCGGGTGTACGCATGATTAACAAATTCGCGCTCAGGAGAAACAGGCTCTAAAGGAGAGCCATCGCCAAATTCCCACCACCCTTGTCCGCCTGAGGATAAATTCTGAAACCGAATCTTGAGACCATCTTTTTCATGGGAAAAATTAGCCAAGGGTTTCGATGGCCGAACCACCTTGTCAACCAAGGGGGTGACATACATAACGATAGCGCCAGAAAGCAAACCGCCTGCTGTTCCGATGGCCATCTTTATCCAGCCTTTAATTTTTTCCTTGGCGGAGGCTTTGATTGTGGAATCGGTTGACATGATTAAAATTCTCCCAAGCAAAATAATGCAATAAGTAGGAAGAATAAATGAAATCGTGCTACCAAGTCGAGACGGATTTATTTTAAAAGGGCGAAACGGAAGCTAGACGGCATTAAGAATTGCATTGAGCCATTGGGCGTTGCCTGCACTTCGCTCGGAAGCCATCTGGGTTATGACTTTAAGCGCCAAGTCGTTCAAAGGGCTGGGTGATTTGGAAGTTTTGGCAAGGCGGGAAAGATAGCCATTGTAATTTTCGATTTCTGTTACCCCGCCCATCACATCGTGAAACATGGAGCAGTAGGTTTTTTTTAGGGAGGGCCTGAAAAATGGCGCCATACTTTCTCCCATCCATTTATGGGTCAGTAACCAAGCCACTTTATCAGGGTGGAAGGGCCCGATGGTACCCATTGGTTGGTTAGAGGCTTTTAAAATTGCATGGTTCTCAAGCAAGAGTTGAAAGAACAAGGTCCGAAGTTTACCGGGTTTTAAAAGCGCAGAGTTTTCGAACCCGCCAGCGCTTGTCAATGGGCTGATTGCAGCGTTGTACATCAATTTGGTGTTTTTGTAAGGCAAACTCCAAGCAACTAAGTGGGAATCAATCCCTCCTTGTCTTAGTGCTGTTTTTAATTCAAAAAGTCGAGGCATGTTTGTCCAAGGTTGAATCGGGCCCAAATGAAGTTTCCCACTGCGAGTAATAGCTGCAATGGTTTTTTTGGGTCTACATTCGGAAATAAAAGATGCGATTCCTTCTCCAATTAAAGGTCTGGAAGTTAAGAGTTCGTCAAAGCCATTTTGAATGGGAAAAAGCAAAGATTGATCGTTGGTCTTTTTTAATATTTCATCATTGTTGTAGCATTTGACACAAAGAATATTAACGACATTAGGGCAGGGGGCCCAGTGTTCAAATGCCTCGATGTTGATAGGGAAAGATTGGTTGTCAACAATGGCGCCATGGGCTTTACAGAATGCGATTTTTTCAGGGTTATTTTCGATAAGAAGAACCTGTTTGCCCGCTTTATAAAGGCTGGTAGCAATTGCCAAACCGATTCCGCCTGCTCCGATCACATGAAACTGTTCCACAAAAAGCCCTCTTTGCTGATGAATTGTAGTGTCATCGTTGTCACAACTTTAAATTAACTAATAAATGATGAATTAGTTTTGCTACTTACGGTCGTAAATTTCGTATTATAAATGATAAGATTTATTGTTTTCCTTTGGCTAGGTTTTAATTATGCCTCCTGAAGCTATTTTTGATCATACGACCCTCGACTTAAACAAAGTTGTAATAAGTCAGGAAGAAATCCGTAAGGCGAATCCCCAGCGTTTCGAAATGGAACACTTGGATGGGATATTGCTGATTGACCCCGAAAAACAAATTGTCATTGGTTATAAGGATGTGCGCAATGATGAGTTTTGGGTTCGAGGGCATATGCCCGGTTACCCGATTCTTCCGGGCGTGATCATGTGCGAATCTGCAGCCCAATTATGCTCTTACTATATTGTGAGTCAGGGGTTGTTGAAGGGTGATTTCATTGGGTTTTTAGGTTTGGAAAATGTTCGATTCCGCTCTGTTGTTAAGCCAGGCGATAAGCTTGTTTTAGTAGGTAAATCAATCAAAATTAATCGTAGGCAAACTATTTTTAGTGTTCAAGGTTTTGTAGGTTCAACCATGGCTTTCCATTGCGAAGTTATTGGTGGGCCCTTAAGCATGAACCCCGCAAGCTAAGCCATTTCTTTTGGGTGAAAAAGTGCGAAAACCTATACGACTTTCTCTCGAGGAACTTGCACCATGTACTGCAAATGTTCCCGAACCACCTGAAACTTTTGATTGGCCATCCCTTTTCGGGAATTCCAACCCGGTTGAAATGGAAATAGGTTTCGGAAAAGGTTGGTTCTTGCTTAACGCTACCCAAGTTAACCCGCATATCAACTATTTTGGCATAGAAATAATTCGGAAGTACCAACTTTATACCGCTACACGGTTAGTCAAACGAAAATTAGCCAATGTAAAAGTATGCTGTGCAGATGCAAAATTAGTGGTTTCAAAAGCCATTGTGCCTGGTTCGCTTAAAGCGGTAAATATCTTCTTCCCCGATCCTTGGTGGAAAAAAAGACACCATAAGCGCAGGCTTTTTGATGCAGATTTTGTGCAATCCCTTCCCCCTGTGCTGATGCCAGGCGGTTGGATTAATATCGCAACTGATGTCGAAGAGTATTTTCAGGAAATAACTGCTCTCTTTGCAGAAAAGCTTCCTTCTTTAGTCGGGGAACCCTGGGGTGAAGATAGCCCAGATTCTCTGGTGGATGGCCACCTTACCAATTTTGAGAGAAAATTTGTGGAACAAGGTAAGCCCATTCATCATGTGCGTTATCGTAAACCTTTGTAAACGCTAGATTTAGGGAAAATAAAAGCAACACTTCTTTCAGAGCCAGCCGGATGCGTAAGCGACGGAATTAAGAATAAGCATTTGCCACGGATTAACACGGAATTTCACGGAATTTCACGGAATCAAAACACATCTTTCAGAGCCGGATGCGTAAGCGACGGTTCTTTCTTGCGGAGGCGAACACAACTTTTTATTGAATATCTTTACAAGCCTGAAGCGCAAGCGAAGGTTCTTCAAATACCTGTTTACTATTCACACATTATTCCTTCGCTTGCGCTTCAGGCTTGTAAGACAAGAAATATCGTTAAGATTCGGTTTACACATCCGCAGCTCATTGCGGACAAAGGAGCGCGGGCCCCTTTGGCAAGCTCAGGGACCGGGATTTCTTTACGGTCAGTGAGCTTGCCGAACTGCCCGTTAATGTCAAGGACCTGTAAATCTTTGCAATACGCCTGCATTCGCCCTGAAGGGGTAAAATGAGATAGCCCAGGGCAACGCCCCGGGAAAATGGCCCAATAAAAATCCCCAGCTCTGAAAGGGCGAAAGGGTTCGGTAGCTGATTATTGCGCCCCTTCAGGGTTTATTTGATGGGGGTTTATTACTCGGGGTTGCGTTCCGCTTAAATCCGGGCTATCACATTTTACCCCTTCGGGGCTTAGGAACCACCGCCCGTCATTCTCCGTAAAAGCTGGGAATCCATGGATATTAAATGCCAGGATGGAACTCCGCATACGCGAAGTTGACTTTAAAGCGGATGAAAAATCTAAAGGTTCAAATGTAGTAGTTGCAGTGGGGCTTCCCCATTGCAACTACTCTGTCTTAAAACAAGCACATATCAATAAATGGGAAGTAAATGAAAAAGGCACAGGGCCAGCACCAGCGGATTGACATCCGCCGCTCAATAATACGAAAGTTGGAAACGTAGTGGACGGGGCGACTGAAACCCGGGCTAGCGAAGCGAAGGGCCCTTTTCCCGGAGGGAAGAGGGTTGGGAGTTGGGGGAAGAAAAAGAAAGTAAAAGAAAAAAGCAAAAACCCATGGACTGCGTTACATGGGTCGTTTGTTTTTGCATGATGCGTGTATAAAAGAAAACCCCACCCACTTCAAAGAGGTGGATGGGGAATGAGATTTTAAAGATCACTGAATTGTTAGCTAACAAAGACACCGCCTGGGTTGGATTCTTCGCCGCTGTAGAACTGGAATAGAATATCCAAATCAGGGAAGTTAAATGCTTTAACGTGAGGGCCGCCGCTTGGTCCTGCGCCGGTGATAAGGTCTGCAATGCCATCGCCGTTGCCATCGTTAATTGCAACGCGAACGCCGCCTGTAAAGTCTTCTGCATAGGCATAAAACTCTGCAAGCAATGCGCCGGTGAAGGGATCCCAAACAGCAACGACGGGGGCGCCACCTTGGCCAGCGCCGGTGACTACTTCGAAGGTTCCATCATTCCCGATATCGCCTATTGCTACGAAGACGCCGCCGGTAAAGGTTACTGGGTAGGCATACCATTGGCTGATGATTGCATTGGTAGCGCCATCATAGACTTTAACATGCGGTGCTCCACCTGGGCCTGCGCCGGTAACTAGATCGAGAATGCCATCGTTGTTGAAGTCGACGGATGCAACGCTAACCCCGCCGCTGAAATCTTCTGCGTAGGCGTAGAAGGATCGCAGAAGATTGAGGTTTGCGCCATTGAAGATACGAACTTCTGGTCCACCGCCAGGGCCAGCGGCTGCGATGATATCTAAAATTCCATCACCGTTTGTATCTTGAACTGCGACGAAAACACCACCGGTAAAGGCTGGATCGAAGGCGAAGAAGGATTCCATGACTTCGCCGGTTTGGGAATTAAGGATAGCAATAGCTGGGCCGCCGCCAAAGCCTGCGCCTGCGACAAGTTCTGCAACACCATCGTTATTGAAGTCGCCGGAAGCAACTTTTACGGGGCCCTCATATCCGGGGAAAGGCACTGCGGTGCCTGTAGGTTGGCCGGTTGTAGGGTTATAAAGGTTGACGGTGCTAGCCCCGTTAGTAGAAGGAGGCGGTGGCGTTCCAGTAATCAACGGCGCTGTAGGCGTTGGTGTAGGCGTGGGCGTGGGGGTAGGTGTTGAACCAACATTAGCAGTTTGCCCAGTGAAGGCCAGGCTATTTAAGAGCACGCTGGCGTTATTAGAGTAAAAATTTGCGCTGATGATGTCGAGTCTACCATCGCCATTCACTTCCCCAAGCGCCACAGACTGTGGACCAGTGCCAGTGGCGAAGGTGGCCTGAGCTGCAAAGGTTCCATCGCCATTGCCCAGGAGCACGCTGGAGGTGGCGGAGCCTTTGTTCGCAGTGATGATATCAAGTTTACCATCGCCGTTCACATCGCCCAAGGTCACGGAGAGTGGCACACTTCCCGTGGGGAAGTTGGCTTGAGTTTGAAAGGTGCCATTCCCGTTGCCCAAGAGTACGCTGGCGTTATTGGAGATTAAATTCGCGGTGATGATATCGAGTCTGCCATCGCCATTCACATCGCCTAAGGTCACGGAACGTGGATTACTTCCCGTGACGAAATCTGTTTTGGGTAGAAAGGTACCATTGCCATTGCCCAAGAGCACGCTGGCGTTGTTAGAACCATAATTCGCGGTGATGATGTCGAGTTTACCATCGCCATTCACATCGCCCAAGGTTACGGAGCTTGGATTAGACCCAGTTCCAGTGCCGAAGTTTGTGTTGACACCAAAGGTGCCATCGCCAATGCCCAAGAGCACGCTTGCGTTGTTAGAGGTGCCATTTGCAGTAATGATGTCGAGAATGCCATCGCGGTTCACATCGCCTAAGGTTATGGAAGTTGGACCATTTCCCGTGGTGTAGTTTACTGCGGTACCAAAGGTGCCATTGCCAATGCCCAAGAGCACGCTTGCGTTGATGGAGTTCTGATTCGCAGTGATGATATCGAGAATGCCATCGCGGTTCACATCGCCCAAGGTCACGGAGAGTGGATGAGTACCCGTGGCGTAGTTTACTGCGATACCAAAGGTGCCATTGCCAATGCCCAAAAGCACGCTGACGTTGTTAGAGTTATTATTGGCGATGACTATATCGAGAATGCCATCACTGTTCACATCGCCCAAGGTTACGGAGCTTGGGCTTAGTCCCGTGGCAAAAGTTTGCTGGGGCGAGAAAGTAGCAGTAATGGCACTACCACCCGTGCCCAAGAGCACGCTGGTGTTATTAGAGTAAAAATTTGCGCTGATGATGTCGAGTCTACCATCGCCATTCACATCCCCAAGCGCCACAGACTGTGGACCAGTGCCCGTGGCGAAGGTGGCCTGAGCTGCAAAGGTTCCATCGCCATTGCCCAGTAGCACGCTGGAGGTGGCGGAGCCTTTGTTTGCAGTGATGATATCAAGTTTACCATCGCCGTTCACATCGCCCAAGGTCACGGAGAGTGGCACACTTCCCGTGGGGAAGTTGGCTTGAGTTTGAAAGGTGCCATTCCCGTTGCCCAAGAG
>CAJCCR010000345.1 GCA_903960945.1 uncultured Planctomycetaceae bacterium | reverse complement strand
ATCCCAACCGGGATAGAAAACCTCCGTACGAGAAACCTCCACCCATTTGCCCTGCTGCAATAATTCCAAACGAGCGATGCGCTCTTCTTCAGGCATCAATGGAAATAATTGTGCTGAGAGTTTAAGCACACCGTTTTGATGCGTATACAAAGCAAACACTACGACTTTTTCGCGGGCAACATTCATGGCTGGGGCAGGGCTTGCGCCACCGCCTTTGCCTTTACCCTTTGTCTGATTTTTTGGTGAGGCGTCCTGTGCCCACCATTTACCCGTAGTCAACGATTCCAAATTTGGGAACTCTGTTCCAAATGGCTTGGCAGGCGCCTGCCCTACTGTAGTATTAGGGACCAAAGAAAAAGCACCAAGCCCTGCTGCTGTTACTTTAATTACAGCCCTGCGATTTATTTTCTTCATGTTATTTCATCACCTAATTATTCATAAAAAAATCAGCCATGCACTCCATACTGTTTCAACGCATCAGGGTTTAATTCTATCCCCAGTCCCGGTTTATCGGGCAGGGTCAACAAACCATTCGCATCTGGGCAGAAAGGCGTTTTGATCAAGTTATCTACATAAGGCGAAGGAGTTAGAAATTCCACTAACTTAGCAACAGGCATAGCACAGGCAAGATCATTCCCTTGAGATACAAGCCTTATTGCAACAGTTTTTATTAACTTTATTAGGCTTTGTGCACTTAACTTAGAAACCTTCGCAATACATTCGAAGTTATCTGTGAGACTTTTTCATCAACAGGTAAAGATGAAACATAATTGATAGAACCAACAGAAAACACCTGGCCTCCTGATGAGGTATCAAAGGTTACCATTTGCGCACCGCCATCGTTTGGATTGGTACCTTTTGCAAGGCGGGTGATGCCTGCTGGAGAGCTGGACGATAATTTATCTGTCTCATGCCCCGAAGCCCCGCCTGGGCAACGCATATGCAAACTCTTTTCACCAAAGAGATCGCCCGACTTAAGGCCCGTGTTTTCAAACACCCAATGCGAACCATCCTGCACCTGATAAGGCGCACCTGTCATTGCTCCCATTGGTGTGAACACCACGCCCAATAACCCCGCCTCCGATTCATGCCGAATCGCATAACGACTTTCAAACCCGCCAAGCCCTTTGGTGTCCAGCCCAGTGATTTTTCCATTATGGCAAACCATCGCCCCATCCGGATTAATCTCTACCTCGCAATTTAGGCCGTTGCCCCCAAGATAAATTAGCCTGCCTTTTTCCTCAAACACCCATCTTTTAACCCGGTTGAACATCGGCTCAGTCCAGTATTCAGGATGCACCGAAGTGATCAACGCCTTGTATTGTGAAAGATCAAGCGTGCCATCATGCAAATGGGTTTCAGCATAGTAATCGTAAGCGAAATTTTCCCGCTCAAGCCAGCCTAGAAGTCGCCATTCCGCTGGCGCTAGATGACACGCCTGCCTGCTTTCAATCGGATCAGTGATTTTTTCATCGAAGTTAATGTGATTGTAAGGTTCAGGCCGATCAAAAGATAAAGGCGGATAATCATCACTGTTCCAAGTCAAAAACTTACTATCAGAATATCGCTTTAATTCTACCCTCGCATTAATCGTTGGAGTTCTTGGCAATCCATCTGCATGAATATAATTGCTTCTTCCCCCAAAGCTATTGTAAGCATTCCAAGTAAGATTTGAGGCCAGTACCGCAAGGCCTGCGCTGGGTTTCTTAGGCGCCACAATCCACGGAAAAGAAAACTGCTGGCCCGATGCAGTGGATGCCCTGAAGTAATATAAACCTGATCTCTCTGGGGCTTTGACATACTGGGAATGAATCGATTTAGCATAACCAATTAAGTTGAACATTGCCCCAAACTGAGTGTAATCCCCATCGGGAGTAGTCTGCATCACTGCTCTGGGGGCATGTTCATCATGCCAACCTAGCGAAGCAACAAATTCGGGCACCCAGCCATATCGCCATAATTCAAGCTTATAAGCTTCAACCGAATGCACCCGAAACTCCGAAGATTCTCCCGAGCAAACCTGCTTAGGCCAGGCATAACCCACCAAAGAATCAGAAAGCATGCGGAAGTGATGCGGCGTATTTATAGGCAGCGAAAGATGCGAGATTTTTGCCCCGTAACCCTGCTTTTGAAGCACCACCCGATACGCACCCTTGGGCAATTCCAGACTCACCGCACCTGATGCACGCGACCTGCATTCCCACGATTGACCCACATCATTGCTAAATTCAAGCAACACATCAGGCAATGCAGAATACTTCTCATCACTTACATACCCAATTAGCATCTGTATTTCTCCAAGCGATAGATACCTAGTTTCTAACACAGATTTAATTCTTATGCGACAAGATTCAGCTTTTAGCTAATGCGGCTTATTTGCAACTTCTCAAGCTAGAACAAACACAATCTGATTCTACATTTGAACCATACACTCATTACTTGCTACAATCACTTGGCAGGCAGACCGCTTCCAACCTCTTGAAGATATCTCAGTACCAGAACATTCCACAAATCCCTTTTAAATCAATCTTCAAGCTGCGATGATCATACAAGTTACTTTCCCCAGTAGTTCTTGTTCAAGGAATTCACCCATGAAGAAAACATCACCCCTAATCTTAATTCTTGCCCTCACCCTTGGCACTTACCTAAATGGCTCAACACTTGACGCTGCAGATAACCCCAAGGCTTCTGTCTTCAAACATCTTAAAAAAGGCCAAATCGTTACCCTAAAAGATAATGGCCATAACTATTCCATCCAAGTTCTTCCCAATTTGCCTATCGGCCATAAAATCGTTGAGATAGGTTCCGACTACCTTGTTATCGAAGATGCTGCCTCTGCGTTTACTTTTTATATTCCCGTAACTTCCATCAAGGCTATTTCGTTTTTGAATGGGAAGTTTGGCATCGAAAAGTAAACCCCACACCGGGCTTTTATATCTGGAGTTTCTGCAATGATGCGTTCTTTTACTTTTTTGTTTCTATTCGTTGTCGCTCCTTCATTGGCATGGGCACAAGGAACCCCAGAAGATTTTGAACGCGCTGCATCCTTCGATAAACGCTTCCGAAATCTTGTCCAACAAGAAAACATCGAGCCCAAACCCATTGGCAACCAAGGGAACTTCTGGTTCAAAACCTCTGATGACAAAAACATCAAATCCTTCTTCCTTGTCAACCCATCCAAAAAAGAAAAATCACCTCTTTTCAATCATGATCTTTTGCGAAAATCATTGCTTGATCTCAAAGCACCCGCTGAACCAACCAACAAACTTGATCTCGAACAATTAAAAGTAGATGAAACTTCAGGCAAGCTTTCGTTCTTCCTCCAAGGCCAGGCATATGAGGCCATCATTAAACCTTGGGAACTAAAAAAGATTAGCAAGGAAATGGAAGTGCTTGCACCCATCCAAACCATCCCCAAGACCAGCACCATGCAAGGAGCCGAAACCAACCTCACCTTCGAAAATAAACTCCCTGAATCGATCGAAATATTCTGGCTCTCTTCCGTAGGTGTAAAAGTATCCTATGGCAAAATCAAACCAGGCGAAAAATACTCACAACACACCTTCGAACATCACATCTGGATTATTCAAGATTCCATGGGCAAACTTCACTCCGCTTATAAAGCCCAAGCCGAGAAAGCTATCGTTCGTATCACCAAAAATACTCCAGCACCTCAACCACAAAAAAACCAGGAACGCAAACCCAACAAGCCCGCTAACACTTCCCCCGATGGTAATTGGCAAATCATCTTTCGCGATTCCAACATCTTTATCAAAGGCCTTAATCCGCCAAAAGATGAAATCAAAATCACTACAGATGGCTCTGCTAAAAATGGCTACAAAGGCGCCATCCATTGGGCCCCTGATTCCTCCGCCTTCGTCGCTTTTAAATCCACCCAAGGCGATGGCAGAATCATCAACCTCATCGAATCCTCCCCCAAAGATCAACTCCAACCCAGACTTATTACCCTCAATTACGATAAGCCAGGCGACAAGCTCGATCAGCATTTCCCTCACCTGTTTAGCATCAAAACCATGAAGGAAATCCCAGTTGATAAATCGCTTTTCAATAACCCCTGGAGCATCAACAACCTGCGCTGGAAAGCAGACTCATCCCGCTTCACCTTCCTTTATAACCAACGAGGTCACCAAGTTCTTAGAGTCGTCGCCATCGATGCTAAATCTGGAGGTGCATCCACCCTTATCGAAGAAATCTCGAAAACCTTTGTCGATTACAATCACAAAATCTACTTTCATTGGCTCAAAGATGATGCAAACTTTATCTGGATGTCTGAACGCGATGGCTGGAACCATCTTTACCTAATCGATGGTGTAAAAGGTGGCATCAAAAAACAACTCACCAAGGGCGAGTGGGTCGTTCGTAATGTCGAACGCATTGACGAAGATAAAAAACAAATTCTCCTTAAAGTGTTGGGCATCCATGCAAACATGGATCCTTATTTTTTCCACTTCGCAATGCTGAACTTCGAAACCAACCAACTAACAAAACTTACCGACTCACAAGGAACCCATCGCAATATCCATTCGCTCGAACCTGATTATTTTGTCACCACCTGGTCTCGCATTGATCAAGCGCCCATCACCGAGCTACGCAATCTAAAAACCGGTGCCCTGTTTATGAATCTTCACACCACCGATGATTCGAAACTTAAAGCCGCGGGCTGGCCCACACCAACGCCGTTTTCCGCCAAGGGCAGGGATGGCAAAACCGATATCTTTGGCATCGTTCTCAAACCCTCAAACTTCAACCCCAATAAAAAATATCCGGTCATCGAACAGATCTACGCAGGCCCTCATGATTTCCATGTACCCAAAGATTTTCGCATCTCTTCCAGGGCACAAGCCATGACCGAACTTGGCTTTATCGTCGTGCAAATCGATGGCATGGGCACATCTTGGCGTTCCAAATCTTTTCACGATGTCTGCTGGAAAAACCTCGCTGATGCTGGTTTCCCTGATCGCATCTTGTGGATTAAAGCCGCTGCCAAAACCTTCCCACAAATGAATCTCGAGAAAGTAGGAATCTATGGCGGCAGTGCAGGGGGCCAGAATGCAATGCGCGCCCTCATCGATCATGGCGACTTCTACAAAGCAGCAGCAGCGGATTGTGGCTGCCATGATAACCGTATGGATAAAGTCTGGTGGAATGAACTCTGGATGGGTTGGCCCGTTGATGCATCCTACGAAAAAAGTTCCAACACTGTTCATGCAGGTAAATTGCAAGGCAAGCTGCTTCTTACCGTTGGCGAACTTGATCGCAATGTGGATCCTGCAACTACGATGCAGGTTGCAGATGCGCTAATCAAAGCCAAAAAAGATTTCGATCTTATTGTAATACCAGGCGGCGGCCATGGCTCGGGTGAAAGCCCCTATGCACATCGCAAAAGACAAGAATTCTTCTTGAAACACCTCTGGGATTAAATAATCGTGAGTCACGAAAAGATAAAGAAGAGAAGAACAAGATTTGCCACGGATTAACACGGAAAAGAAAAAATGACTCGGTCTCTTTTTCCAGACCTTACCTCGATGCGCCGATAAAACAGTCGGACTGTATTACGCGCTTAATCACATAATCCTGACATCAACATGGATTCTTAGTTCAGCCCACTGCCAAAAAAGAACGCGGCCCATTTTATACCCGAAGAAACTTACTTACAGAACTGACAATATGCGTCTTATTAGGGTTGAGGTGGGAGTTTTTGAGCCAAAATTCTATGGTTTAGCCAAATCTTTATACAAATAAGAATACCAATGATTCCGGCAGATGAAATAATTACTAAAGTCCAATTCATTTTTTTAGCGGCTTCATTTGCTATTTGCCCAGGAATATCGCCAAACTTACCTATCGTGTTATCTAAAAAAGGCTCTGGATTTAATAAAAAAGCAGTAAGTGTTGTGCTTACGGCCAAAGCTCCTTTGTTAACCCAAATGAAATTCATGGCCTTATCACCATATTTTCCAATGGTTTCAAGAAGTTCATCTGATTTTCCAATTTTTTTTAAGGCCCCATCTTCAGCCATCATAGCAAGTCGCCTGCCATTTTGACTTGAAACTGACTTTAATGCACTAGCAGAAGATTTACCAAATGAGTTTAATAAGGTTTCGGCAATCTCCTTGTGTTTAATCATCGATTCAGCAGCATCATCCCCGTATTTAATAAAAATGGACAATCTGTTTTTTTTGGAAATAATCCAAACTGAATCATCACCAAACTTTGCCATGAGTTTTACCGATTCCAGACCATGTTCGCCAGCTTCTTCAACGAGATGAAATGCCCGTGGACCAACCTTACGGACGGCTACAACAGCATCATCACCATACTTAGTCGTGAGTATTTCCATCTTTTTAATAATGGTATTTAAACCAATATCCGTTGCCTCTTTACCAAATTTTTTCATGACAAATTCAGCCGCTTCTCGAAACAATAAAGCCTTGCTTTGAGAAAAAGAAATCCCTGTCAAGATTAAAACAATACCAACGGTTAAAAAAAATTGAAATACTTTCATTTTGTATTACCAGGGGCTGATGAAAGAAAATCATTAACAACATTTCTGCGGGCGATATCCCTTTTTATGGCATTTTTTTTGAGTTCTTCTCGAAGTTTATTTGTTACCAAAAGAAAAATTTCTTCGAGTTTGCTTTCCAATTTTTGTTTAAGATCACCTTTTGGGTCAGCCCACCAATTCCAAATCCAGCCTACCATTTGATCAACTATTAAGCCTACAACTGCCCCGATTCCAAATGTTAACCAACTTGAGGCAGCACCAGCGGTTAGGATTCCAGATGAAACACCTAGTTGTATCGCAACCATAGCTAACGCTTCCCCAGCAATAAAGGATGCAAGATTTATTGCAATTGTAGGGCCAATATCAGCGGTTGATGCAACACTTGCCAATACCACAATTTTATCAACCTTATCCTGAAATAATTTTTCATTTAAATGTTGGATGAAATACTCTTTGGGAATATCAGGAATATCCGCTCGCAAATCCACTAACATTCTATTTTCAACGCTAGAGATTTGATCTAAGCAACTTTTTACAGTGGCCTGAACTTCTTTTTCTAATTCATTAGCTTTAAAAACTTTTTCGTTAAATATTTGGCGAATAAATTTTTCATGGGTGCCTCCAGAAGTAAATGGGATTGAATCTGTAATTATTATCCATTTGCTGTAATAACCAAGTGCTTCATCTACAAACGCAGGAATGTTTTTTTTGGCGGTAGTAAAAAAAGCGTTAAGTTCACTAAATTCCTTCCCAACAATACTTTCTGTGTCTTTTTCTGCTTTATTTAAATGTCCATTGGCAATTACTTTACGCTTATCGTACCAACAGCCACTAATCAATTTCGGTGCAACAATGCCAACTAGAACCCCACTGAGGGTGAGGGCCACCGCCCTTCGACTTGGAAATTGTGACAACGATTGCTTAATTGGTGATTCGTTTGGTCCGCTCATAAAATTCCTTATAATAACATTTCTTTTTTACTAATAACTTTGCCCAACGCTTAACTCAATTGCCTCAATAAACGTAATAGGTTCATCGTGTTTCAAGCTTTCCGAAAACCTAGTTATTTGTTTTCATAATCTTTTTGGTTTTTAAGCGTAGCTACTGCCACAGCTACGGTATAAGGATTCTTTTTTGCAGCATCTCGAATTCTTTTTGCAGCTTCGGGGTTACTTTTTTCTATGTTGCCAAGTAACTCCCGCAATTTTCTTTCATAAACCCCTTCGCTGCCTTGCAATAAATCACCACCTTTAAATAACCAAGCCAAACCTGCAACTAGTATCAAAAAAAACAAAAAGGATCGGTAAAAAAATCCTATCATTCCATTTGCTGCTCTTCGTTTTGCCATTACCTTCTCCAAGCCGTATTCTTAATTTTTAAGTTATTCAACACCCATCAATTCGACTGAATCAAAAACAAACCTACTTTATATCTATCGCGGGCGCGTCACAAACTATGCCAAGATTTCTCTAAGTATTTTAAAAAGATCATTTATTACTCAATATTCATTTTAAATTTGGCTATAATTTTGCATAATATCCCTAATGAACGAATTTGAGCACTCAACCCGAATCAACGCTCTATTGGCTAAGCTTAAAGCCAAGGAACCTAAAGCCCGCGAAGAGTTAATTGCACACTCTTTAGAGCGGCTTCAACGCCTATCCAGAAAAATGTTCCGAAAACACCCCAACCTCTGCACCCTCGAAGAAACCGATGACATTACCCAAAAACTAGTCATCCGACTTCACAAGATGCTTGATGGCTTAGTCCCTGAAGATACCTCCTCTTATTTCAAACTCGCATCGCAAAACCTTCGCTGGGTGCTGCAAGACCTTGCCCGATCCAGCATTGCAAGGAACCAAATTAAAAACTCAGGCGATATGAGCACCTCCATCAAAAGAAATGAATTACTCAACACTAAAGACCGAGATGGCGGGCCTTCAAGCTATGCAGAGTGGACAGAGTTTTATGAAAAAATCGAACTCCTCCCAGAAGAAAACAAACAGCTTTTTGATCTTCTCTGGTTCCAAGGCTTAAGCCAGGATGAAGCTGCTAAATTCTTGGATATTCCTTTGCGAACCCTAGCAAGGCGATGGATGACCACAAGAATCTTGATCCGAACTTTGATAAACAATCAGACGCCGGAACATGGGGACAATTAAAAATGGATTTCGCCCAATCCAAAATGAATCATGAACTAGAAGAAGCTTTATTCAGTTGGGAAGAACAACGCCTATTTCAAAAAGAAATTCCTTTAGAAACTCTTTTACTATCTTACCCCGCATTAAATAAAAATTTGCCAAAAGCGATTGAAGAACTTCAGGAAATGGATTGGTTGCTCTACCCAGATTCTGAACCCATAAGCGACACCTTCCCAGATAAAGAAACCGTCATTCCCAGTACGATTACCAAAGGCGATTCACCCATACCTGGGTATCAATTGATTAAAAAAATAGGTAAGGGTAGCTTTGGTGAAGTATGGGAAGCTCAGGGGCCTGGTGATCTTTCCCTAGCAATGAAAATCATCCCTATGAGCAATGGGCTAGACCTTATTGAAATTCGATCTTTGAAGCTTTTTAAATCGATCAGGCATCCGCATTTATTATCTATTTTCGGGTTTTGGATTATTGGAGAACATCTTTGGATTGCAATGGAACTTGCGGAAATGAATTTCCTTGAGTATGTAAATAAAGTGCATCCTTCCGAAAATGCAATTCTTTCCATGTTTACTGAAGCTGCGGAAGCGCTTGATTTTCTAAACCAGAAACAACATTTCTCTGATGGTGCCGAAATCGTTGGAATTCTTCACCGAGATATCAAGCCACAAAACATGTTGATCGTGGGTGGTGCCTTAAAAATTGGGGACTTCGGCCTCGCGCGCATTCTTGATGAAGAAAAAAACCAGCACAGCGGCTGCATGACCCCTAGTTATTCGCCACCGGAGTTCTTTCAGGAAAAAATGAGCGCAAGCTCGGATCAATATTCCCTTGCAATCACCTACTGCAAAATCCGGGGCGGAGCAATGCCCTTTATCGGCAATGCTGCTGAAATCATGGCGGGACATTGCAATCGCGTACCCGAACTTTCTATGATTCCTGTTCACCAAAGATGGGTGGTGGCAAAGGCACTTGAAAAAAATCCCCTGAAACGTTGGGGAAGTTGTTCAGAATTTATTAGGCAGCTTAGGCAGGCGAATTCTAATCCAATACCACGCGTACCTACTTTTGATCGAAGAACTCTTTTCACAGCGATCGTTCTGGGATTTGGTTTACTGGGAATAGCACTTTTTGCCCGAACATTTTTAGGAACACAGCAATCCCCAACATTTAAAGAATTTATCCTTGAGGGCCATCAAGGCGAGGTAAGTTGTTTAAGCATTTCAGAAGATGGAAAAACTGGAATCAGTGGCGGTAAAGACAAAAAAGTTATTGCATGGGATCTTGAGAATCAAAAAGCTAAATTTATATTTAATGATCACACAAAAAGTATTTTATCGGTTGCAATCTCCCAAGATGGGCAAAAAGCTTTGTCAGGTGGGGCCCTTCTTGATAACCGAGTAATCCTTTGGGATTTAGCCAAGGGTGAAAAGGTTCGTGAGATGATCGGGCATGTGCATGGCGTACGGGATGTGCGCTTTTTACCTGACGGGAAAAGAGCAATCTCGTGCAGTTTGGATTGCACCGCAAGATTATGGGATCTCGAAACCGGAACACAAATTCAATTCTTTGAAGAGATGGCAACCTACGACCCAAGAAACATTCAATATGGTTCGCCCAGACAAGTTTGGCACATGGATGTTTCTGAAGATGGCAAGACGATGGTTTGCTGTTTACGAGATGGCAGAATTTGCGTGCACGATGTAGATTCTGGAAAAAGAATACAGACCCTCAACGGACCAGAACAATTTTATAACTCGTTATCAATGAATAGAGATGCTACGTTTGCGATTACAGCCTTTGGCGGAACATCTTATTCACTCCGGGAGCCAATTGATTTAAAAATCATGCGTTGGGATTTACTCACAACAAAACGTGAATTTTTAATGGAAACTGAAAGCGCAGTTGCAGCTTTATTTTCTCCCAAAGGTGCAAATGATCTTTTTGTTTTTCCCAAGAAGGGATCGCCTTTTCTATTCGATTTAAATACGAAAAACAAAACAGACATTTTTAGCCAACTAGGGTCTGAGGTGAATTGCATTACAGGGAACGATAAGGGAACCATGTTGCTATTAGGGTGTAATGATTTCAGCGTCAGGCTTATGAAACGCAATTAAGATTGGTGCTAGATCTGAATTTAAACACTGTTACTTGAATAGAAATCAATAAAGGTTAGTTAAAAAAAAACCCACTAGCAGAATGAAACTGCTAGTGGGTTAAATGTGAAAATAAAATTAATTACAAGCCATTGTCGCCATTACCGAATCCACCTTTGCCACCAAACCCACCACCACCCTGGCCAAACCCGCCACCGCCCTGACCAAACCCACCACCACCTTGGCCAAACCCACCGCCACCTTGACCAAATCCGCCGCCACCCATGTTACCGCCGCCAAATCCGCCACCACCTTGACCGCCCATATTTCCGCCGCCACCGCTTTGAAATGCTGAGCCACCCACTCCAGACATAATACCTTGCATTGCCATAGCATAAAAAGGATTGTTCATACCGACTGCTTGGCCACCGCCGCCACCTTGGCCCCCGCCACCAAATCCACCACCGCCGCCGCCCTGACCAAATCCACCGCCGCCGCCCTGGCCAAATCCACCACCGCCTTGGCCAAATCCACCGCCGCCGCCACCTTGACCGAATCCACCACCACCTTGACCAAATCCGCCACCGCCGCCTTGGCCGAATCCACCGCCACCTTGACCAAATCCGCCGCCACCGCCACCTTGACCAAATCCACCGCCACCACCACCCTGACCAAATCCGCCGCCGCCGCCACCTTGGCCAAATCCGCCGCCACCACCCATGTTGCCACCACCTGTAGAGAGTGGTATTTGATAAAGTTGCGAAATTTGCATACCCGGAGCATTATTTTGTGTGACTTGGGCAGTACCTTGAACCCCACCAGTACTTTGTTGGAAACCGCCACCGCCAAACCCGCCACCGCCACTAGAACTACTTCCCGTATTAAAATTTACATTTTGGTTAGCAATCTGTGCTTGAACTGTATTATTTAATTTGGGTGGTGCTGGTGGAGCAGGAGGCAAAATCGCCCTGTATCGTTGTGCAAAAAGAGCATCAGGAGAAATGAGCAGCCCAACCGGAATCATGAATTTTAAACTTAGAGCTAATAAGTTTTTATTTTTGAACATAAAACAGTTCCTTAGATTAATAACCACATCTATTACATAGTACCCTGTTATAAGCTAAAAAGACTTTATTAAACAATCAAACTTGGCAATTTATAATAATTGCATCGGAATAATCAGATTTAATGCGAATTGAATGGAAAACTAAGGGTAAAGTAAATTTTTGACCAAAAACTCATGCTCTTTTAGTACCTCTTACAAAAGAATTACTATTTCTGCAACATTTAATCGCAAAAAACAACCATATAAAAGATATTTAACATATTTTATAAGATAAATTATTAAGCAGTATAAGGCGATAAACCTTACTTTTTGGCTGCAAAAAATTCTTCAATTCGCGTCTTACAACACACTTAGCCTTGGGTTATTGTTTTTAGCAATAGCCCCGAAACTTAGGGATCCAGCGTGGTTTGACCAACTTACCTAGAAAGCCATTAATGGGATACAGTCTGACTGTTTAAGGCTGAAAGCACCTGATTCAATAAGGATCCATCAGCCTTAGATATTGAATGCGCCATGTTGAATTTCCAAGGATAATGAATGAGTTTCAAAATTTAAGCCCACCGATTTTTTGGATTGAACCAGGACTACACAAGTAAAAGAGAAGAACAAGATTTGCCATGGCTGAGGATAGAATTAAACGGAAGATAGGAGGAAGCGAAAAAACATATCTACAAATCTTAACCAAACTTGGCTCGACTTATTATCCAAGATCACCCATTTACCTAACTTCTAGACTTTAATCCATTCTTATTAATCCTTCAAAGTTTTTATAAAGATATACCGATAGTAGGGATAAGGGAAAATTGCCCTTCAATGCCCAGTTGTTTTTATCGGGAGATCGCCTTGAATCAGACATCGAAAACCACTTCTTACAATGATATTCCTTACGAAAGTTTTCCATTTCAGCAAACGCACCCCGATAGGTTGGCAACGATCGCTAAGCTTTTTGGATTACAATCTCCTAATGTTGAAACCTGCAAGGTTTTAGAAATTGGATGCGCTTCGGGCAATAATCTAATACCGATGGCGGAATACCTACCCAAAGCAAATTTTCTGGGTATCGACTTATCTGCAAATCAAATTGATGAAGGCAACAAGCTTTTGAAAGTTCTTAACCTTCCCAATATTGAACTTCGTTGCCAAGATATTCTTGATTTTAACGAAGAGACAAAATTTGATTTCATCATTGTACATGGGATTTATTCTTGGGTACCTGCACCAGTACAAGAAAAGATCCTTGCGATTTCTAAGAAGAATCTTTCACCCGATGGCGTAGCTTACATCAGTTACAATGTGCTTCCCGGATGGCATATGCGGGGAATGATCCGTGATATGATGCTTTATCACTCCGGGAAATTCCCTGACAATGAATCAAAAATCAAACAGGCTAAGGCCCTTTTAGAATTCTTATCGAAATCCGTCCAAGGCGATAAAAACCCCTATGGCATGTTCTTACAATCCGAACTGGAAATACTTAAGAAACAAAACGACGGCTACTTCTTCCACGAATTTTTAGAGGAGAATAACTTCCCCGTTTATTTCCATGAGTTTAGTTCTGCATCAAACCGCCATGGATTAAAATACATTGGCGACTCTGATGTTCGAACGATGTCTACACGCGACCTGACTCCTGAAGCCCAGCAATTGCTAACTAAAACGCCTAGCATGATCGAGACAGAGCAATACATGGATTTTTTACGCAATCGCATGTTCCGTACTTCACTTATCGTGCATGATAACAAAAACCCTGTTTACAACTTAAACTCAGCAGCTATTGTAAATTTTAATGTAATTTCAACCCTGACACCTGCAGAACAAAATGTGGATTTGCATTCAGCTAATCCTGCGCAATTCATAACTCACGATGGAACCACTATAGGCACCACTGAACCCCTAATCAAAGCAGCGTTGTTATGTTTGTTTGAATCCAGCCCAAACTCCATGACTACAGCAGAAATCATTGAAGGCGCATTCAAAAAACTAGGATCTAAACCGCCCGTGGCTGCAGAGGAAATTGCGAAGCTAACCGCACAAATAGGGCAGACATTGATTACTGCTTATACTTCTCTGCCTGCAGGTTCGCTGGAACTTACAACAAGGCCGATAAAAAGATCTTCGCTTATCTCTTTAAAACCCAGAGCTTTCAAGTTGGCGCAAATACAAGCAGGGATGATCGGCATGGTAACCAACCCAAGGCATCAAATGATCAGGCTCGGGGATTTCGAAAAAGTGCTTTTACCGATGTTGGATGGCAAAACAACTATAACAGAGATAAATAAAAACTTTAAAGACCTTGTAAATACAAATAAAATTGTAGTGAAGGATAACGGGATACAAGCTGAACCAAACAGAGTCGGAGAAATCATTCAGCAGCAGGTAGAAAATGCATTGAAGATACTTGCAAAAAAAGGCATGTTAGTTGATTAGATTATTCTAATTCAACAGTCCAATAGGCGTTATCAAGGAATGTACGCCAAGATTGATACTTGGAGTTGTTAAGCTTCAAGCTAAGCGAAGGACTGCGCTTAGGTTTTTCAGGTTTCCGAATCAGGTTCATGCTGGCTTGCTTAGGGGTTCTGCCACCTTTGCGAACATTGCAAGAAACGCAGGCACAGACAATATTCTCCCAAGAGTTCTTTCCTCCCTGGCTCCGGGGCAGGATGTGATCAAGGCTGAGTTCAGGCATCGGAAACTTTTTACCACAATACTGGCACGTATTGTTATCGCGGGCAAAAATGTTCTTTCGATTAAACTTAACGGATTGCTTTGGAAATTTATCGTACTCTGTCAGACGAATGACTCTGGGAACTTGGATTTCGCAAGAAACAGTGCGAACCCAATCATCTTCTTCTTTGCGGAAAAATCTCGCCCGATATTCACTAACCTCAAGCCAGCTCGAAAAATCATAGGTCGAATATTGCCCATCCTCAGTACTGACCACCTCTGCTTGTTCTTTTACCAAAAGAATAAACGCCCTTCGAACATTGATGATCTGAACCGCCATAAACATCTTGTTCAACACAAGAACACTGGAATCAAGAGGACAGGCTAACGAAGAACCCATATAAATACCTCTACCAAGGAGATAGAATTAAAAACCTTTTAAATTTTAATACAAACAGCCTTTAAAGTTACAACACAAATTTATGATAGCAGTGCAATGCAAGCGTAAGCAAGCCTCCATTAGTAAAGAACTTCAGGAATTCTCTAAATATTCATAGAATAAAAACATGAGCGAAAAAGAAAAACTTAGTAACTCTGATGCGCGACTTGATGAAGAAAAGCTAGCAAACGGCTTGGTCTCCCGCGGGTTGATGACCAACGAAGAGGTAAAAAAACACCCACCCGATGGAACCATGGGCGCAGAAGGGTACCTTAAAAAACTGACTGCAGCAGGGTTACTTACGAAAGCGCAAGCAGAACGAGCCCAGTTAGACCTAACGCTCTTGGTGGGTCAACAAATCCCCGGATATGTGATGCTTGAGAAATTAGGCCAGGGTGCGATGGGCGTCGTTTATAAAGCATTGCAAACACGCTTGAACCGCCATGTAGCAATCAAACTGCTTAAGGGAAAGAAAACCAATGATGCGGGATTCTTCGCCCAGTTGGAACGCGAAGCCAGACTTGCTGCAAAGTTAAGCCATAACAATATCGTGCAAGCAATCGATATCGGGTCTGCGGGGAAGTTTCATTATTTTGTGATGGAGCTCATCGATGGGAAAACCATCCAAGATGAAATGAAAGCCGGAAAGAAGCGCTATGAAGAAAAAGAAGCAGTTGAAATCATTTTGCAGATAGCGCAAGCACTAGACCATGCAAGCAAGCGCGGGTTGGTGCATCGTGATATCAAGCCCGCAAATATTGTGATGACATCTGAGGGAATTGCGAAGCTTGCAGATCTAGGCATGGCGCGTGAAAATACCGATGAGGCTACTAACTCCCGCGAAAAAGGGATGATCATCGGGACTCCGAATTACATCGCACCCGAACAGGTTCAGGGCAAATCTGATATCGATACCCGTGCAGATATTTATTCGTTAGGTGGAACACTTTACCACATGGTTACAGGTCAACCGCCCTTTGTAGGTAACACAGTGATGGAAGTGCTGAAAATGCACGAGAAAGCTGAATTGGTGCCCCCGGATCATTTGAACGATAGTCTAAGCGCAGGCCTGGGCGAAGTAGTAGAAATGATGATGGCCAAAGATCGCAACATGCGTTATGGTTCGCCCGAAGCATTAATCAAAGATCTTGAATGCCTTATTAATGATATGCCCCCGAAGCTTGCAAGGCAGAAAATGAGTTCTTCGCTTGCAGCACTTTCAGAGGGCGAAGAAGAATACGATCATATCCCTGAAGCAGAATTGCCCCAATGGGTGATGATAACTCTTGCGTCTTTAGGTGCTTTGCTATTTATCAGTTTGGTAGTAAATATCGTACTGATAATGCGCAGATAAAATCAAATTACTCGGGTGTCAGAAAAACCGCTCCCAAAGGGGGCAGGGTAAGCTCCATGGAATAAGGGCGGTTGTGCCAAGACATTTCCTGAGTTTGCTTACGGCCTTGATTGCCCTTGCCGCCACCACCATAATAAGGCGAATCAGAATTAAGGATTTCGAGCCAAGTTTCGCCGAAAGGAACTCCCACCCTGTAGTCATCTTTAACCAGAGGGGTGAAATTAAAAACCGCTAGAACAGGCTTAGTTCCATCGAGATCCCATCGAAGAAAAGCAAATACGCTGCCTTCGTGATCCGAACAATCAATCCACTCGAGGCCGGATGGTTCGCAATCTTTTTCATAAAGACCGGGCTGATTCTTATACATATGGTTTAGATCTGTGACAAACTTTTCAATACCCCGATGCTGGGGCGAATTAAGCAGATTCCAATCCAAGCTTGAATCATGATTCCACTCTGCCCAAACACCAAGTTCCGCACCCATGAAGATTAACTTCTTGCCAGGCTGGGAAAACTGCCAAGCAAGCAACAAACGAAGGTTGGCAAGCTTCTGCCAATAATCACCGGGCATTTTATTTAAGAGTGAGCCCTTGCCATGCACCACTTCATCGTGAGAAAGAGGAAGGATAAAGTTTTCTTGATCGCAATAAAGCATACGGAAGCTGAGTTCATTTTGATGCCATTTGCGGTGAATCGGATCGCGTGCAGTGTAGCGAAGCGAATCATGCATCCAGCCCATATCCCATTTGTATCCAAAACCTAAACCGCCAGAATGGGTGGGCCGAGAAACCATGGGCCATGAAGTTGATTCTTCAGCAAAGGTTTGAACATCAGGAAATCTAGAGTAAACCTCTTCGTTAAACTTTCGAAGAAAGCTGGTGGCTTCAATATTTTCATTGCCACCATACTGATTAGGAATCCATTCGCCTTCATTCCTGCTGTAATTTAGGTAGATCATGGAAGCAACAGCATCAACGCGTATACCATCAATGTGGTAGTGTTCAAGCCAGAAGCAGGCACTGGAAAGCAAAAACGATCTAACTTCATGTCTTCCGAAATTGAAGATGCAGGATTTCCAATCGGGATGAAAGCCCTGCTTAGGATCTGCATGTTCGAAGAGATGGCTACCATCGAAGTAGGCCAACCCATGTTGATCATTGGGGAAGTGTGAAGGCACCCAATCGAGAATAACGCCCAAGCCATTCTGGTGAAGATAATCAATGAGAAACATAAGATCTTGTGGCGAACCGTATCTGCTGGTTGGTGCGAAGTAGTTGCTGGTTTGGTAACCCCACGAGCCATAAAAAGGATGCTCGGTGATAGGCAGAATCTCGAGGTGGGTAAACCCAAGTTTCAACATATGCTCGGTAAGTTGCGGGGCTAGTTCACGGTAAGTGAGCCAGCGGTTGCCCTCTTCGGGAACTCTTTTCCAAGAACCCAAATGAAGTTCATAAATAGAAACCGGAGCATTATGAGCGATTTTGTTTCTACGCTCATCCATCCATGCAGAATCATTCCAAGCATAAGAAAGATTGCATAACGCAGAAGCAGTACGGGGCGCAATTTCCATCGCAAAAGCAAAGGGATCAGACTTTGCAACCTGATAGCCCCCATGATTGGAAATAATATGAAACTTATAGAGATCGCCATTTTTCAAACCAGGAATAAAGCCCGCCCAGATCCCAGAACTGCCTACAAGATGCATGGGATGAACGCCAGCCTCCCAATTATTAAAATCACCAACAACACTAACTGATTGCGCGGAGGGAGCCCAAACAGAAAAATGAAACCCTGTCTGGTTATCAAGAGTGAAAGGATGAGCGCCTAGCTTTTCATAAAGCCTGCTATGGTTCCCCTCATTAAAAAGGTGAAGATCCAAAGGGCCAAGTAGGTTTTTTTCAGGCGGTATCCAAGTATTATTATTTTCCACAAGCGATCCTATCATATGCAAGAGATCAAGCATGACTCCCATAGAAGGAGCACCATAAAATCCCTTATTGATATTGTACCCACAGACTTCCCATCTTGCCGGATTTCCTTGGATGTTTCTCAAGGGAACCTCTGTTACAATCGATTTATTAGACTCGATCCGCTTGTTCGTACCAGAGAAAATATGGGGCCAGGCTTGCAATTAATCCTAATAATCCTGATCATTGCGGTGATAATCATCCTAATCAATCGGAATCTTCCAGAATTCACAAATGTTGAAACTTGGGAAGATTCATCGCCAGAACCGGGTAAAATCCAAACAGACCAAAAGAATATCCAAGCAGCTTGGCTAAACGCCTTGGCAAAGCGAAAAGTCGAGATCCCTGCACTTTTTCTTATTGGATTAGGCGGAATTAACCTGATTATGGGCTCCGTCATCATGTTGCGCAGCATACAAATCTCGCAAATTCCAATCGAAGATTTTGAACGCGACTACGAAGAATCCAAAAATATCGCCCGAAAAATCATGCCCGAAGCTGCGATCAACCTCGATAAACAAGAACTCTCCATCAAAGAAATTCAAAAGCAAACCATCTGGATCAATACAGGGTACTCTTGCTTCCTCCTAGGCGGATCATATCTGATGATTATGGGTGGTTGGTATATGCGCCAATTTAATTCCCTGGGCATGGTCATGCTTGGGGTCCTTTATTGCGCAATGCCTTGCGTCAGCTGCGCTGGTACTTGTGGCTTAGGCCAAGTGATCGCAGCATGGTGCTTGCTGGTTCTGTTCAACCCTTTAGTAAGGCAGGAGTTTGCAAAAGTCGCAAACCGAAGTACCCAGAATCGTGATTCTGATTGTTAAAACATTTGCTAGGCCTTAATCATGCTATTACAAATACCTTTAATGTTACTATTAGCTTTGGCTCAACCGCCCACACCCTTGATATGGGCCGCGGATGAAGAAGGTGGTGCACCTTATGTTTACCGCGATAACAAGCTAGGCCGGGTCGGATTCGAACTGGATATCATCAATGCCCTTGCAGAAGAATTAAAAAGGCCGATCGAATTTAAACAGTACTCGTTTGATAGTTTGATCCCAGGATTGCTGAAAGGCGATTTCGACTTCGCAATGAATGGGCTGGAAATCAATGAAGAGCGCCAAGAAAAAATTCGATTCTCAAAACCCTATTACATTTACCGCCAGCAATTAGTGACCCGCGCCGATGAAAAAAGATTCAGCACCCTGCTCGGATGCAAAAACACCCTAGGCGCTATCGTAGGCACCATGGATGGAACGCAAGCAGAGCGCCTGCTAAACCAAGCTAAAATCCCCATCCGCACCTATTCTTCGTCAACCGAAGCCTACTCCGATCTGGTTTCTGCTGGCCGTATTGATGCCGTATTTCTTGATCTACCCATGGCAATATCTTACGCACTACCCAACAAACGATTGCAGTTTGCAGGCAAACCAACTGCCCGAGGTTTCTACGCCATCGGATTTCATCCAAAAAATGAAGCCCTTGCAAAGGAAGTAGATGCTGCGATCGATGCTCTAAAAACCAATGGCAAACTGCGATCGATTCTAGTGAAATGGAATTTATGGGATGAATGCCAAGAAGAACTGAGCCCGGGATTTTTATTCGAAGAAGAAGGCAGGCCCAATACTATCACACATTCGATCCTCGAAGAAAATCAAGCTTGGACAATTAATCGCTACCTACCGTTATTGCTCGAAGGCACCTGGGTAACCATCCAACTCACGCTTTGTAGTTTTGCTTTGGCTTTGGTGCTGGGTTTACCATTATCTCTGGCAAGGCTTTATGGCAATCCTTGGTTAAAAAGCTTAGCGTTGTTCTATGTGGAATTTTTCCGGGGCATACCAGTACTGCTGCTGTTATTTTTTCTTTACTTTGGATTGCCTGCAATTGCAGAGTCTTCGGGGTTGAATGTATCCCTAGCTTTAAGCCCATTTGTTGCAGCAACATTAGGTTTGGGATTGAACTATGCTGCTTACGAAGCGGAAACATTCCGGGCTGCAATTCAATCCGTGCCCCAAGGACAATGGGAGGCTGCTGCATCCTTGGGAATGGGCAAAACCCTTACGTTTAGGCGCATCATATTCCCTCAGGCAATGCGCCTCGCCTTGCCCACTACCACTAATGATCTCGTTGCATTGTTTAAAGATACCAGCATCGCAAGCGTTGTGGCTTTAGTGGAACTCAACAAACAATATCAAATACTTGCAAAGTCGAGTTTGAAGTTTGTGGAACTTGGATTGATAACTGCGCTGTTGTACCTTGCGCTTTCCGTACCATTGGGAAGATTAGCGCGGGGTTTAGAAAAAAAACTTGCACCAGAGAGGCGCTAGCAATGAATATCAAAGCGCACGAAATATGCAAAACCTTTGGCAAACGCCCAATACTTGATGGGTTAACTCTGGAAATACCATCTGGCGAAACCGTGGTAATAATTGGGCCAAGTGGTTCTGGAAAATCGACTTTTTTGCGCTGTCTTAATGGCTTACAAAGTATTGATTCAGGTACTATTCAGGTTGGGGATCATAAACTGGAAGCTTCGAATGAAAAACAATTCAGCCCATTTTCTTCTGAAATTCGAAAAGTACAGGGCATGATATTTCAGGATTTCAATCTATTCCCGCACATGAGTGTATTAGGAAATGTAACCGAGGCACCAGCAAGAGTGCTAAAGCACAACCAAGCTGATGCGAGAAATCTTGGATTGGAACTGTTAAAAAAAGTCGGCCTGGAAAGCCATGCAAATCATTATCCCTCGCAGCTTTCAGGAGGGCAAAAACAAAGAGTTGCGATTGCCCGTGCGCTTGCAATGAAGCCAAAAGTTTTACTTTGCGATGAAGTAACCAGTTCTCTCGACCCGGAACTAAAGCACGAAGTTCTCGATGTGTTGGAAAAGTTGAAAAACGAAGGAATGACTTTGCTGATGGTGACACATGAAATAGGATTTGCAAAAAAAGCTGCAGACAAAGTTGTATTCCTTGCAGAAGGAAAAGTGGTGGAAGAGGGCCCACCCCAGCAGATTCTCGAAAGCCCAGAAAACTCTCGCATTCGGACTTTTATCTCAAAGTTAATGAGCTAATAAAAAAAGGCCCCGTGAATAATTCACAGGGCCTTTGAAAACACAAACGTTTTGGCGGAGTGTTACTTGCCTGAAAGCAAAAGGCTGTTAAGACCAAGAATCAGAATTACCTGATCCAACTGCTTTTCAAGTATGGACAACACCTTCTCAGGATCAACAATCAGGATGTTATTCTCGCGAATCTGAAGCTGTTGCTTTTGCACCAACTCTTGAAGGCTCGTGAGGATACCCTTTTTGTTTCTTGTTCCATCGAGCAAAGGCAATACAAACTTTTCGAAATCGCCCACTCGGATCGTTTGATGACGAATGTTGGTAAGCACGCCATCGATGCCTGCCTGCTTGCGCACAAGCGCAGGAACCTTTGGTTTTTCAAGGAATTCACGGGTGACACCCAGAGGGCGAAGCGAAAGTTCAATCGCACCCATAGGCAGGCCGGTGTAGAACAACAAAAGTGCAGAGCCAATCTGATCAACAACTCGGTCAAGCCCAGCTTGATCAGTAGGTACCTGAAGGCCAAGTTTCTTTGAAGAAAGCTCAACCAATTTATCAAACGAAATTCGTTCAGGCCATGATTCGTTCAATACACGAACTGCAGCTTTAACAAGTGGATCGCGCGCAGTAGCTTCGCCACCGGTTGGCACAATGTAGGTTTCAGGTTCACTACTATGAAGCTCTGGGCCGTTTTCTTTCACACGCAGTGTACCTGCAATCATGAAATCACGAATCAGTTTAGTATTTACCTGCAGCACAGTCTGCTTGCCTGAATGCACAAGAAGAGTCATGCGGAACATGCGGTTGCGCAAGAAATCCATGTACTGTTCAGATTCAATCTGATTAGGCGCAGTGGTAAGCAATTTCTTGGCTTCCTCATGAAGATCATGGGTTGCCATCGTTCGCATATCAGCATCGCCTAGGTAGCTGAGGCCATGAACCGTTGCCCGTTCGATGAATTCGTGGAAATAACATGGTGTGTTATTTTCTTCGAGGTGATCATGGAAAAGGTAATTATCAGATTGCTGGCGCAGCAATTCGAGTTCGCTCTTAAGGAACGAGCCATAGGCGTTGTTATCTTGGGGAACAGATTTCACCAAGAATTCGAGCAAGCCACGAGCCTGTTGCAATTTCTGTTGGGGAGTTTCAAATCGCTTGATGTGATAAAGCATCATGTCGCGAATCATGCCACGCATACGCCAGCCTGGCAAAACATTGTAGCTGACATAAGCAACGCCATCTGGAGTCAGGTTTTTCTTGCAGATCTCAAGAATCTTTTCCTGCACTTCTTTCGGAACCCAAGAGAAAATACCATGCACGATGATGTAATCAAACATGCCATCCTTGGGCCCAATGTCCATGATGTTGGCTTGGCGAAGTTCAATATTCTTAAGGCCTAGGTCTGCGATAGTTTTCTTGCCCGCAGCAATCTGCGGTTCAGAATAATCAATACCCACGAACTTTGCGTTGGGCATGTTTTCTGCGATGGGAATCAAGTTATTGCCAGAAGCACAACCCAATTCTAGCACTCTTGCATTTTCAACTTTAGGAGGATTCAGGCCCAATAACTTAGCAACAGATGCAAGCTTGTCAGGATGGGATTGCTGATAAGGAAAACTAACATACTGGATTTCATCGTAAGCCGTTGCCATCATCTTCTCCATAATAGAATAATTCACAATTGTTAACCGGTTGCGAATCGTATCT
>CAJCCR010000344.1 GCA_903960945.1 uncultured Planctomycetaceae bacterium | reverse complement strand
TTCCCTTCAACAAGTTCGAGAACTAAAAAGAACCCGGAGGGCCCGAAATCTGCATCATAAGCTTGTATAACCCCGGGGTGATTAAGGCGCGCTAGGGTTTCTATCTCGCGTTGAAAGCGTTGCAAGTGATCTGGGTTTTCTTGAATTTCAGGGTTAAGCACCTTAAGCGCAACAATCCTGCGCATGCGTTTGTGCCTAGCGCGAAAAACCGTGCCCATCCCACCTTCACCAAGGCGATCAAGAATGAGATAATTGGCCATAGCCAAATCAGCAATGCGCTTATTACGAAGTTCACCAGCCTGAAATGCAGTGATCAGCCCTATTTGTTCTAAAAAATCACCCAAGGCATCGCGATCATCTATGCTTTCAGCTTCGGGATATTTTTCAAACGCAGAATCAATTTCATCCTTGTGGAGTACGCCATGCTTTACTAGTTCACCAATCGCTAGGTCTACTTCTGGTTTCATTTATGGATCCACACTAAAATTAGGACTTAATTAATTAATATTAGTTATAAGGTATAAATCTGTATGGAACAACGAATTGATTTGGTAATTTTATGGTACCTGCATGTTTCTTTTATTTAGGCAAGCCATGAACCGCAGAACCCTCATAAAAATTATTGGCTTTTCACTTGCAGATGTTTTAACACAGTTACCTATAGATAATTTAAACCTTTACACCTGCAAATAGACAAATACACCACCCAAAATCGATAATATGATTGATAAACAAGCGGTTGAATTATTTACCGAATGGATCAGGTTACTGCCCAAATGATACCTCTTCTCCAAAGATGGCTTAGCACCTGGCCTGGTGTCTTTCTCTTTACATTCGCAAGCCTGGCGCTGGTTATTCCTTCACGGTTTCTAAGCGATCCCGGTACCTTCTGGCATATTCGCACAGGCGAATGGATGATCGATCATCTCCAGATTCTTCGTACCGATCCCTTCTCGCAATCTGAATCAAACTGGGTTCCCACCCAATGGCTTGCTGAAATCTTAATGGCTTACTCCTACCGAATCGGGGGCTTTGGCGCACTAAAAATTCTTTCATCCTTGATAATCTCAACTTGGATTTCCATCTTGGCGCGCAGATGGTTTTTAGCAGGCGTGCACCCCGCTATAGTTTGGCTCCTCGCATCCTTGGTGCTAATGATTGGAGCACTTCATTTTCTAGCAAGGCCATTACTAATCAACTACCTCGGCATTACCCTGCTCTCTTATTTTATTCTCGACTTTGAAAACCGTAGAGCAAAGGCATCTTGGCTATTATGGTACTTCCCTTTCGCAGTTTTTTGGGCCAACTGCCATGGTGGATATCTAGGCGGTCTTTCAATCCTCGGCTTAGCCACATTAACATGGACTACGCAGTTTTTGTTTTCACAAGGACCAATAAAAGACTTTCGTACTCTTTTAACATTTTGGTGTGGCAATTTTATTTGGCTGCTCGCACCTTGCATCTCGCCTTTCGGCATAGGGATGTATGAAGAATGGCTAAAGATCTGGTTTAAACTCGATCTTTCAAGCTATATTATTGAGCACGCTGCACCAAAATTATTAGATGTTTACATGCTTGGGGCCTATGTTGCGTTTGCTGCGGTGACAGTCTTTTTTTTCTTGTCTGGCAAAGGCGCACAACATCTAGGAATTACTGCAAGTATTTGGGCCTGGTTTTTCTTAGCTCTAAAGCGCGCCCGCAATGCCCCCATCTTCATCAGCATTGCAGCAGTCATGTTTGAAGAAATCTGGATTGAACTTGTTAACTCTCAAAAAATAAGAGAAGACTGGATTATCAGGCAGCCTAAAAAGCCCAACGTAAAAATGATTGGAACTTTATCCCTTATCGTAGCGGGCCTTTTAATTTCTTCAATTTTCGGCTGGTTTCAAGTTCCGCTCGATCCGAAAAAATGGCCCATCGATCTTATTGAGCCCATGCAACAGTTGGCACGAGATTACGGCCCTGATACCAAAATCTACAATTCGGTAAATGATGGCGGCTTTTTGATTTTTTATGCTCCCAAATGGCGGGTGTTTCAAGATGATCGTTGTGAAATTCATGCGTTTCGCGATGGAATGAATGATGGCTCTTGGATTACCAAAATCATGAATCTTGAAATGAATGCCCCTGATCAACTTCTTTTAGAATTACAAAACCGAGGCATCAAACTCGCAATAACACCTATAAATTCCCCCTTGGGAAAATCATTGCAAAGCACTACTCCACCAACAAAACCTTTTTTTTCAGGCAAGACTCAAGCGATTTGGCTACTTCCCTGATTAATAAAAAAATCGCACTTATTAATTTTTAATAGTTGAATGCTTTCATTTTCCAATTATGATAAATCTGTGAGTAGAATTTGCTGATCCAGTTTTAATTTGTTCAAACACCTTAAAATGAGCCTTATATGAACCTTATTCGAAACAAACTCTGTGCGTTCTTACAGGATGAAAATGGCCCCACTGCAGTTGAATACGCAGTTATGGTGGCTCTAATCATCGTAGTTTCAATCGCTGCAATTACTACTTTGGGCACCAAAGTAAGTAGTACTTTTTCTAATACTGCAACAAGAATCACCACCGCCACTACTGCAAGCTAATTCAATTAACCATTAAAACAAGCCTTTTTTCGCCAAAAAAGGTGTTGCAATGATGGGCATCTTGGCTAATTTTAAAAAATTCGCATAATTATCTCTATAATTATTTGACTGGGCTTAAATAAAAATCTAGGTTTAGTTATCAGAAAATGATCAAGCAAGATCCTAAGAGCACTGATAAACTGATTGACCAGGATTTTGTGGCACCTGATTAATCAAAAAGGTTTTTCACCACTTGGTTTCATTACATTTTTAAGGAGTTTATGATGAACACTCTACGCGAAAAGTTGGTTAAGTTTTTGAAGAGCGAAGATGGCCCCACTGCAGTTGAATATGCTGTTATGGTAGCTCTGATTATCGTGGTATCGATCGCTGCGATCACCACCCTCGGTACTAAGGTAAGTAGCACTTTCAGTTCTACTGCAACTGCAATTACCACGGCGACAACCGCGAGCTAGTTTAAACATCCCCTTTGCGGGAATGTAGTTTAAGACTAGGGCGTAATAAAAAAGCGCCCCTCATTTTAAGGGGCGCTTTTTAAAACCGGATAATAACACTTGAAGATCATCAAGTACTATTTATGATTCACTTTGTTTTCCCTTCGGTTCCAATTCCTAAAGGAGTTTCTCATGCGCACTTTACACGAAAAGTTGGTCAAGTTTTTCAAAAGCGAAGACGGCCCCACTGCTGTAGAATATGCTGTTATGGTGGCTCTTATCATTGTGGTTGCAATTAGCGCTATCACCGTGCTAGGTGAAAAAACCAGTAGCGTTTTTACTGCCACAGCCTCGGCCATTCAGTAAGTTTGTTAAGAGAAAATGTTTTTATAATTGGGGTGCGTGATGGATTTTACCTGGAATATTTGGCCTATCGCTGTGGTTAGCCTTGCAATGATCGTTGCTGCAATCATCGATGGCTGGAAACTTAAGGTTCCTAACGCACTCACTTTCCCGTTAATCATCTCGGGCTGGATTCTAGGATTGTTCAATACTTTTCAAATCCTTCCTGACTCAGGCATTGGTGGAATCGGTGGCAGCCTCACTGCCACCGCTTTAGGTTTCGCCCTTATCTTCCCCGTTTATGCAATTGGGGGCATGGGTGCGGGAGATGTTAAAATGCAAATGGGGTTTGGCGCCTGGGTGGGTGCTTACTACCCTTTTGGTCAGGCCCAATATATTGTTTTGATTGCTTTTTGCTGGGGCGCCATCATCGGGGGCATCATTGCTTTCTTCATGATTCTCTTCAGAAGGCAAATTGCAACCAATATATTGAACACCCGTGAAATTCTTTCCGACCTCGCAACCAAAAGCGTGGACGAAACTGAACAAAAAGCCGCTGCTCGCAAACCAAGGATGCATTTGCTTCCTTATGGCATCCCACTTTGCCTTGGGTTTCTGGGCTATCTGGCTTACCTGCACCTCTACTTACATATTCCTTTGCCTGTTTATCCCATCCAATAATTAGCTTTTTTTAAAAAATAAGCTAAAGTATAAGTGTGCAGCCAACGATTGCGCTGCGGTTCCCTTCGCAAGATGCTAATTTATAGCAAACAAGACTTCCTATCTTTGCTTGTTTACCCAAGGCCAGCATGAATTATCGATATCTTCGTTATAATCGATAAATCTTAAAGCTGGTCATGCTTTTGTGCCGATGAAATATATGAGGGATACTCCGATTGTACGGATTAGAACTCAGGATATATCCGGTGCCTCAGCGACGAGAGGCCTAGAACGATGAATCCTAGAATGTTGGCGCTTGGTATGGCGGTTTTTTGCGG
>CAJCCR010000343.1 GCA_903960945.1 uncultured Planctomycetaceae bacterium | reverse complement strand
ATCTTGGGGTTGGCTGCTGGGCCCTGCTGAAATAAAATGCCATAGCATGCCAAAATAAGAGAAGTCACTGCGTTTGTCGCTCTTCAAATTGGATTCAATCTCAACCTTAGTTTGAACTCTGTCTTCGATTTTTTTGCTTATGACTTTATCGTAGCGTATTGCCAAACTTGCTGCATTCGCTGGATCTTGCTTAATGCGAGTTTCTTTTTCTTTCGTAAGATCTGCGATTTCCTTGTTTGTCTCTGTGTCAAAATCTTTAACCCTGCGTTCGATCTCAATATTAAACTTTGCAATACGCTCGGGCATCAATTTAAACCATGAATTAACATCAATGCCTAATCGAAGGAAAAATAGCAGTAAAAGCGCCAAGGCCATAAAGGTGCAACCAAATGCAAGCCATGCAAATCCATGGTCTGCAATCTTACGACTTAGGGAAAGGCCTTCCCCCTGATAGCTTTTTCTGGGTTGCGTCATTGGTATACCTGCCGGTACTTCGTTAGGATCCATTGTGCCAGCATATTCATCGCAAGCGTTACAACAAAAAGCACAGCGGCAACTGCAAATAAACTATTGAACAGGGTGGTGCCGTGCTGAACATCCCCTTGGGCAATGCGTGCGATAAAGCCTGTCATAGTTGCAAGGCCTTCTCTAGGGTCGAGCGTAAGTTTTGGCTGCCCCCCGCAAGCTAAGGTAACGGCCATGGTTTCGCCAATGGCTCGCGAAATTGCAAGAAGGAACGAAGCGAGAATACCTGAAAGGGCAGCAGGAACAACCACTTTGGTGGAGGTTTCAAATTTGGTTGCGCCCAAAGCGTAGGAGGCTTCGCGCAAAGATCCTGGTACCATGCGCATAGCATCTTCGCTCAAGGATGCCACCATGGGTAAAATCATGATCGCAACCACAATCCCCCCTGATAACTGATTAGTGACAGGATCAAGACCGGGTATAAACATTTGAAGCATTGGGGTGATTGCAAATACTGCAAAGTAGCCGTACACCACGGTGGGGATGCCTGCAAGCAGTTCCAGCGTTGGTTTTAATAAAAGCCTGATGGGTTTACTGGCGTATTCGCTGAGGTAGATTGCAGAAATTAAACCCATAGGTAGCGCAAGCACAGCAGCGATGACTGCTACCATAATTGTGCCGGTAAGCAAAGGCAGGATGCTGTATTTTGCATCTTCAAACCCAGCGGTCCATTCTGTGCCTGTGAAAAAATACTTTATGGAAACAGTGGGATCACTAAAAAACTGGTAAGTGCCCGAAAAAACAATCCAAGCGATTGCAACGGTAATCCCAATAGATAAAAAAGCAGAGGCAAAAAGCGCCCATTCAATCAGCCATTCAGAAATTCTGAAGGCTGGTGCAGGGGGAAGTTTCCTCATTGCAGGAAGTTCAGGTGATTTTTCCTCTGCACTCATTTACTTTTGCCTTGCTTTAATTCCAAACTTAAAACTTTGATAAGCGCTATGATAAGCCGGAATCCTTCCTAGGATGACGGGAATTATAATTATTTTCCCGATTCTTTGATGGCATTGGCCAGCTTTTCTTGCACATCGGATTGCATCAAGGCATCCATTTTAATGTACTTAGCTTGGGCAATAAGATCGTTCCTGCGCAGGAAAAATGTCATGAAGTCTTGAACTTCAGGGCGCTTAAGTGATGATTTCTTGACATAAATATACAATGGCCTTGAAAGAGGGGAATAGGTTTTATCCATTACAGTTGCTTCGCTTGGGTTGATGAACTTGTCGCCTTCCTTTTTTGCAACCGAAACAATCCCAAGCTTTTCTTTATTTTCTTCGTAGTAAGCCAGGCCGAAATAACCCAATGCAAACTTGTCCTTGGCAACACCATTAACAGTTACATTATCATCTTCGGTGGGTTGATAACTGGTTCTGCTTTGGCCAGATTTTCCATTGATGACTTCGGTAAAGAAGTCAAAAGTTCCTGAATCGGTCCCAGCGCCAAAGAGTTTAATTTTTTCTTTAGGCCAAGTTGGGTCAACATCGCTCCAGTTTTCAACTTTGGAGTCTTTATCCCACATGGTTTTAAGTTGTGCCACTGTCATGTTTTTGGCCCATGTGTTTTCTTTGTTAATGACGATGGAAAGGCCATCCCAAGCAACTTGGAACTCGAAGAATTCTACTCCGTTCTTCGCACAAGATTCTTTTTCTTCAGCCTTGATGGGCCTTGAGGCATTGCTGATATCGGTTTCACCTGCCGCAAATTTCTTGAATCCCCCGCCTGTGCCTGAACGGCCTACGGATATTTTTACATTAGGATTAGTTTTGCTGTACTCGCTTGCAACTGCTTGTGAAATAAGAAGCACGGTGCTAGAGCCATCAGCTTTGATTTCGCCTTTCATTTCACCCTTGGCAGGAGTATTTTCGGCGACTTTTTTACCCTGAGGAGCTGGGGCGGCCTTCTGCTCTTTCTTAGTTGCTGTATTATCGCCACCACCACAACCCAATGCCAAAATGCTGAGTAATGTCATGAGGGCAAAGCTTCTTTTCATCGACATGATAATAGTCCTTATTCCATTCCTAAGAAATTCGTTGATTAACCATATAGTATAATTAATTTAATAAATGTGTGGGGGCAAGTTAAGGTTTGAAGAAGATTTTATTCTCAAGCCACTATTTACTTTAAAGCAGCTAACTTTGGACTAAAAGTCTCTAAAGTAAAAGAAGATTAAAAACTTGGTGAAAAATGTTTATAATAATGGATATATGCTTCTAATAAGTCTATTCGGTTCAATGGTTCTTCCAAATTAAGATCGTACAACCTTATGTTTCAAAAAGTATTTGTGCCTTTCGCTATGGTGTTTCTGGGGATTTTGATAATTCTCGGGATTTTCCTTACCCAAACAGATCTTGAGCGCAGCTATATTGTCAAAATACTGCTGATTGTTGGCATAATTGGAATCGGTTTGATTGCCTTTGAAAGCAGCCGAATTTCGAAGGTTATTGCGTTACCCCTTGAAGAATTATCCATGGGAATTCAAAGGGTCGGATTAGGGGATGATAACCAGCGAATCCTTTCAGATGATCAGGGAACCTTGGGAAACCTGATGCGCTCTTTTAACCGAATGACCGAAAGGCTTGAAGATAAAGTTAGCAAACTGGAAGAGGATAGGCAGCAGTTGCGAACTATTTT
>CAJCCR010000342.1 GCA_903960945.1 uncultured Planctomycetaceae bacterium | reverse complement strand
GTTACGATTTCTTATTCAACTATTTCAACAAATTCCGCTGCCAGCGGTGCTGGTATATATAACAATAACAGTAGACTTAACATATCCAATTCCACTATCTCGGGCAACTCGGGCACAGGCTATGGTGGTGGGCTCAACAATTTCAATTGCAATGCCAACACCATAGCCATATCCAGTTCCACTATTTCAAATAATAGTGCAAACCTTGGCGGCGGTGGCATCATAAACACCAACTCCAGTCTCTCTGTTTCAAACTCGACCATTTATGGTAATACCACCTTAGGAAATGGAGGGGGGATATTAAACTTCTCAGGTTCATCGACTCTTAGTGTCACTAATTCCACCCTCTCGGGTAATTCTGCAACATCTGGGGGTGGCATACAAAACAACGCCACCATTAATAATCTTGTGAGCACCATCATTGCTAATAGCACCAGGGGTGGTGATTTTGCTGGCAATGCACCAAGCGCGAATACCAACAACCTTGTGGAAGATGGATCTGTATCTGGTGCCATTGCCCTTGATCCTAAACTTGGCCCCTTGCAAGATAACGGTGGCCCCACCTTCACCATGGCTTTGGGTGCTGGTAGTCCTGCGATTGGAACTGCCCCAGGCACTGGCACAGATCAGCGCGGAATCAATCGCACCACCAATGATATTGGTGCGTATTCGTTCGGTATTGCTGTTACTAATACTGCAGCTTCCGGCACAGGATCCCTTGATGCAGCGATTACCTTGGCCAATACCACCCCTGGTAATGATCAAATTAGCTTTAACTTAACTGGCACCAGTCCCTATGTCATTACCTTAACTGGCGCATTACCCAATATTATTGATGCTACCGCAACAGCTTCCGGCACTGGTGGAACAGGCACTACTGTTGGCACTCTTACCATCACAGGCCTTGGTGCTTCCGCACTAACTATTAGTGGTGATAATGGCGTTAGCGGGCGTAACTTCAGGATCTTCAACATCGCCTCTGGCGGCAATCTAAGCATCTCCGGCGTGACTGTTTCCGGGGCAAAAACTTCTGGCAATGGAGGGGGCTTTAATAACTTTGGCACACTCGCCGTCTCTAATTCCACCCTCTCTGGTAATATCGCAAATAATGGTGGAGGTTTTTACAACTCAGGTATAGCGACCTTTACCAATTCCACTATCTCCGGTAATTCGGCAAACACTGGTGGTGGCGCTGGAAACATAGGCACCCTCACCATTTCCAATTCCACGATCTCTGGTAACTCCGCTTTAAATATAGGCGGCGCACTTTTTAATGGACTTACTGGTAACCTAATTCTCAGTAACTCCACCCTCTCCGGTAATTCCGCAAGCGGCTTCGGTGGCGGTGGCATCTATAACTTACACACAGCAACCGTCACCAATTCCACCCTCTCAGGGAATTCCGCGGGCAATGGTGGTGGCATCTATAATTTTGGTCTAAGTTTTAAAGCTATCCTCAACATTGCCAACACCATCATTGCCAATAGCACTAGCGGTTTAGATTACGCCGGCACCGGCACTGTAAATCTTATTGGTTCTGCAACTGCAGCAAACAACCTCATAACCCAGCCAACCCCTAATCTTGGAATAAGTGCTTGGGCTACCACAAAAACTTCAGCAGAAATAAACCTTGGCCTTCTTCAAAACAACGGCGGCCTTACCTTCACCATGGCTTTGGGCGCTGGTAGTGCCGCCATTGGTGCAGGCAATTCCACACTTAGCAATGCCGCTCCCATCAACGGTTTGGATCAGCGCGGTTTTGCCCGCACCACTTCCGATATCGGTGCTTACTCTTATAATTTCGCCAGCGCAAACAATGCCGTAGTTAGTCTCGATAACTCTAATCAGGTGGTGTTAACCCTATCCTCTTCTGGCACCACGCTTTCAGATGTGCATACATCATTTAATTCTGTGAACAATACACTGACAATCACTGCTGCCACCTCGGGCACTTTGCTTACGGCCCCTGCTGCAGGCATTGCGGGCATTACCATCAATAGTGGATCTGACACCATCACTCTAGATTTAAATACTCTGTCTAATTTTGCAGGGCTTGTTATCGTTGGAAATTCTGGAACTGGTTCAGTCACTATAGGCGCAGGCGGATTGGATTTATCTGTAGTTACCACTGGCGCAGCCAATCAATCTTTCACAGCCAATATTCTTGGAACAAGTAACAGCACCAGCGGTCTGGTTCTAACTAATGCCATCAAGACCAAAGGAACTGCTGCAACCTACCTGAGTGCTGGAACCATTAACGGTTCCGGTTTGATTACCACCCCATCCATCACGCTGGCGGCATCAAACGGCATCGGCAATACGACACCCCTTAACTTAGCGGCGGCCTCCATCGCTGCCGACTCGACAGCCGGGGCGATTGATATCAACAACACCTCCGGCATTGCCGTCTCGGTCACATCGCTGACCACTTCCGGTTCCGCGGCAATCATCTTCGATCAGACCGGCGCTGGTGGAATCGGGGTTGATGGTCCTGTAACCACGGGCACTGGTTCCATTACGATAACTTCACAGCAAGGCATCCTAGGCTCAGGGGTCATTACCCAGGCAGCCGGAGCAGGTGGTGTAACTTTCAATGCTGGTGCAGGCGTTATCACACTTGCCAACGCAAGCAATAATTTCACTGGCTCTGTAAGTTTGAATAACTCTGGTGCCAACAATGTCTCTATCACCGATACCAATGCGATTGATTTCGGTGCATCCACTTTGGGTAGTGGCACCTTTACAGTAAATGCAGTAGGCATCACGCAAAGCGGAGCAATCACTCAGGCTGCTAATGCTGGTGCAGCAAGCTTCAACTCTGGTGCAGGCGTTATCACCCTGATCAACCTAGGTAATAATTTTATTGGCCCTGTTAGCCTGACCAATACCGGTGCCTTCAATGTTGCTATCACCGATACCAATGATATTACGATTGGTGTTACCAACCTTGGGACTGGCACTTTTGCAGTTACTGGTACCACCATCCATCTCAACAACAATGTTACCACCACCAATAACAACCAAACCTACACAGGAAATGTGGTTGTCAATGCAAACAGCGGAGGGCTCCCCCTTACTTTATCCGCTGGCAGCGGTGCCATCAGCATCACTGGAAATATCAATAGCGCTGCTACCACAAACCACAGCCTTACCGTTAATGCCACCGGCGATGTCATCCTTGGTGGCACTATTGGAGGCATTCAGGCACTTGGGGCACTTTTAATTACGGGTAACGATATCAGTTTGGGCAATGTTGGCGGCGCTAATGCAGGCACTACGGTTAATCTTTCAGTCCAAGCATCGGATGGTGCCGACAACGGTTCCATCACCCTCACCGGCACCACCTACAAAACCACCGGCCAGCAGTTTTACAATGCCCTCGTTACCAATCCCATATTGCTCAATGGAGGATCCCCGGGATCCCCGGGTTCCACAATCTCATTGACCAGTGCCACTGGAATCGAAACTTATGGAACCATTCAACTTAATAATCGGGTGTTATCCTTAAATACATCGAGTGGCATTTCAGGGTTCGTTACAAATGATTCCCAGTCTTCTTCCTTGCAAGTATTCGAGGGGCCTGGATCAGTTGTGATAGACACAGGAGTTTCCGGTTCGATAAATATTAATGGGGCGATTGGAACTTCAAGTACGCCGTTAAATGCCCTGACTATCACCAACGCCAAAAACGCTTTCTTCTCCGGGGCGCTTTTTCTAGATGCACTAACTATTACTGATGTTACCGATTCGGCCACCAATACGGGACTGGTGCAGTTTATTGGCAATCTTACTGTGAATAACAGCCTGACCGTTTCTGCTGGCGGAAGTTACGATGTTAGAATGATTGGTGCGACCAACACCATTGCAGGACAAACTACTTTTGGCAACAGTGGTTCGCTCACTTTTGGCAATGTTGGTACTGATACCTTTAATTTCACCGGGGGCATTATTGCAACCGCTCCTTCGGCAATCAATCTTATAGGAACGGTTACTGCTGCAGGCGCTGGAATCATAACCCTTGGTGATTCCGATACACCGCTCAATGTAAAAAGTGGTAATGGCGCTGTAGGGGGCGCCTCTACTGGAACCATCACCCTGGGTAATGCCATTCTTGAAGATAATGTAACTCTCACCGTTGGCACAGGCATAGCCAACACTATCAACATGGCAGCGGTCACAGGAACCGCTTCGCCCCTCTCAAGTAATTTGATCCTTAATACCACGGGCGCAGTAACGGTTGCTGGCGCAGTGGGCACGGATATCGGAAACCTGACCATCACCAATTCTGGTGGCACTACTTTCCAAAGTACCGTTGCTGCAGCCACCACAACCATTACCAACACCACGGGCACGGTTAAATTTGAAGGTAATCTGAATTTAACCACTTCGCTGGTCACCGCTGCCCAAGGCTACAATTTTTCCATCACAGGAACCAACAACAATATTGCAGGCGCAACCACCTTCCTCAACACGGGCACGGTGACTCTTGGCAATGGGACTAACGACAGCACTACCTTTGCTGGCGGCCTTGTGATAACTGCTCCTTCCTCGATTGCAATTCAAGGAACGGTTGCAACCACCAACACCACGATGACCTTGGGTGATGCCGGGACTGGAGTTATATTGGGTGCCAATACTTCCTTGAATGCCGGTGCTGGAATTATCAATCTGGATGGAATCGTTTCGGGTTTATTCAGCCTTACTCCTATTACCTCTTCCCCAGGATTGACCACGATTTCACGGCCTAATACTAATACCACCACCAATGTGACTACCGGCGTGGTGCAGATCAATAATTCCACCCCTCAAACCACGAACTTTGTTGTCTCGGGTGGAACCCTAAAAGGCACGGGCGCCATTGGCACCCTGACTGCATCAGGCGGCATCATTGCCCCCGGTAACAGCCCTGGCAAAATTACCACTACGAACCTAAGTTTAAGCTCCGGGAACACCCTGCAGATTGAAATCACAGGGGCAAACTCATCCCCTGTCGCAGGCACCGACTATGATCAGATCGTAGTGAGTTCAGGCGTAACTGTGAATCTTGGTGGTGCAACTTTAAACCTGTCCACCAGCTTTACAGGAAACCAAGGCACGGTTTTCACCATCGTTGATAATCAAGGTAGCAATGCGGTTTCTGGCACTTTTAACGGCTTGGCGGAAGGCGCGTTCATCCAAGCCAATGGCAGGGCGTATCAAATTTCTTATGTGGGTGGCACAGGCAGCAATGATGTCACTCTAACAGTTTATGATCCAGCCACGGTTACTTCCTTCTCCCCAACCATTGGTAAAACCGGAACCTCTGTAGTCATCACTGGTTCTAATTTTACCAATGTCTCGCAAGTATCTTTCAATGGCACGGCTCAACCAACCTACACTGTAAATTCCCCAACTCAAATTACTACAACGGTTCCATCTGGCGCAACCACTGGTGCTATTTCCATCACCACCATTGCTGGAACAGCTACAAGCACTAGTTCTTTCACCGTGGACAACACCGCGCCCACGCTTAACATTAGTGCAAACCCGGGCAGCTTGAAAGCCAACCAAACCTCGACCATTACCTTCACTTTCTCTGAAGTCGTGACCGGGTTTTCTTCCAGCATCATCACCGTGACTAATGGTACCCTCTCCAGCCCAATGGCTTCCAGCAGTAATGTTTACACAGCTATTTTCACGCCGACACTCGGCATCAAAGCCGATGGAACCATTGCTGTTAGCAATAACTACTTTGATTTAGCAGGAAACCAAGGTACAGCTTCATCACTAACACCCCCTATCACAATCAATACCATCCAAACGCCACTTGTCACGGGAAGCGCAGCCACAACTCAGGGTGGCTCTAGCGTGGTTTCTCTTGTCGATCCAGACACCGGTGCCATCATTGGCAGCGCGGCCCCCTTCCCTGGCTTTACTGGTGAAATCCGCGTTGTTTCTGGCGATTTTAACAACGATGGCAAGGTTGATATCATCGCAGCGGCTGGGCCCGGAGGCGGGCCAGCTGTTTCCATCCTTGATTCTGAAACCGGCGAAGTACTTCAATCATTCTTCGCTTTTGACCCAGCCTTCACCGGCGGCGTCTTCATCGCAGTCCGTGATTTTAACGGTGATGGCATCCTTGATATTATCGCAGGCGCAGGCGCAGGCGGTGGCCCCGAAGTTCGTATCTTTAATGGCAATAGCCTTAGCGTTATTAAATCATTCTTTGCTTATGCTGAAGATTTCATAGGTGGTGTCAGCGTTGCATCCGTCGATTTCAATAACGATGGCATCCTTGACTTAGTCACTGGTGCTGGCGCAGGTGGTGCACCCCATGTTAAAGTTTTCGATGGTGCAACCAGCTCTATCCTTAGTCAATGGTATGCCTACCCCGCATCCTTTACTGGTGGTGTTTTCGTCGCAGCAGGCGATATCGGCAACGATGGCAACATCGAAGTAGTTACCGGCGCTGGCTCTGGCGGCGCACCCGTTGTCGCAGTCTGGGATCCATACACCGGCGCACTACTTGCACAATTCATGGCCTACGCAGAAGACTTCACAGGCGGCGTTCGTGTTGGCGTTAGCGATGGCAATTTCGATGGAATACTTGATCTAGTAACTGGCGCAGGCCCAGGTGGCGGCCCCCAAGTCAATGGATTTAGCTTCCCAACTTTGGATCTGCTGTTCTCGTTCTTTAGTGGCGACCCAGCAAACACTCAAGGCGTCTTTGTCAGCTAATAGTAATAGATAATTCCAAGCCCACCCACTGCCTTTAAACCGACCTCTTCTTATTGAGCGGCGGATGTAAATCCGCTGGTGCTGGCCCCACTACTTTCTCTTTTACTTTCTTTTTCACCCCCCCAACTCCCAACCCTCTTCCCTCCGAGAAAAGGGCCCTTCGCTTCGCTTGCCCGGGTTCCAGTTAGCCCGCCGCCGCCTTCGTCAACTTCGCGTATGCGGAGTTCCATTCTTATTCTTCCTTTTACTTACCGTTTATTTGGGTCAGCTTGTTTAAAGACAGAGGAGTTGCGATGGGGAAGCCCCACTGCAACTACTCCATTTGAACCTTTAGGCCTTGCACCTATAGAGATGTTGAAAGATATTTTGGCTTTCCCTGAGCTTAACAGCCAGTTCGGCAAGTTCACTGACCGTACCGAAGGAGCCCCGGTCCCTGAGCCTGCCGAAGGGGCCCTTTCCAAATCGTAATTTATACCGTCGCTAAGGCATCCGGCTCTGAATTATGTGTCTTTCTTCTGTGGTTATTCTTCTGCTTATTTCCGTGTAAATCCGTGGCTATGCTTCTGCTTGCTCTTCCTTTCGTGGCTATCATGCAGCCCTAAGGAATCTAATTAAATAGGAAGTGGCAGATGTCGCCATCTTGCATGATGTATTCTTTGCCCACGATTTTAAGTTTACCCGCAGAACGAATATCTTTTTCAGTCTTGAACTGCTCGAGGTCTGCAAGCGTATAAACTTCGGCCCTGATGAACCCTTTTTCAAAATCGGTATGAATAACGCCAGCGGCCTGCGGTGCGGTTGCCCCTACAGGAACAGCCCAAGCGCGTACTTCTTTTTCGCCTGCGGTAAAATAGCTTTGGTAACCAAGTGCTTTGTAAGCTGCACGGGCAAGAACTGCAAGGGAGGGTTCGGTGATGCCAGCGGAGGCCATCATTTCTGCTCGGTCTGCAGGATCGAGTTCTGCAATTTCAGCTTCTAGTTTAGCACAAACAGGAACTACTTCAGCGCCTACTTTCTTTGCGAAATCGCGTACTTTTTGAACCATCGGGCTTTTGCCTTCAAGGTCGGTTTCATCAACATTAGCTACATAAAGAACTTGCTTTGCGGTCATCAGGCCAAATGCGCTAATGGCTTTGACTTCATTTTCTGGAAGTTTGAGCGTGCGCAGTGGTTTATCGGCTTTTAAATGTTCGAGAGATTTCTTAATCGCTTCAACCCTGTCTTTAGCTTCTTTGTCTCCACCTTTGGCGCTTCTTTCTGCTTTTGAAAGTGCCCCATCAAGTGTTTGTAAATCTGCAAGCATCAATTCGATTTCAATAATTTCGATGTCGCTTAAAGGGTCTACTTTTCCGGCAACATGGATGACATCTGGGTCTTCGAAGCAGCGTACCACCTGAAGTATTGCATCGACTTCACGAATGTGGGTAAGAAATTTGTTACCCATGCCTTCGCCTTCGCTTGCGCCTTTTACAATGCCTGCAATATCAACCAAGGTTAGCGCAGAGGGAATAACTTTTTGGGGCACAATGAATTTGGTAATGCGGGTAAGTCTTGGGTCGGGAACCGGCACGATGCCTTCATTGGGTTCGATGGTGCAAAAGGGATAGTTTGCAGCTTGTGCCCCTTTTGAACTTGTCAATGCGTTGAATAGAGTGCTTTTTCCTACATTGGGCAACCCGACGATTCCAGCTTTCATAATGCCATCTACCTTGGGAAAAAATTCGGTAAGAAAAACTACTTCATGATTAATTGCTTTAATCATTCTACGGGAGGCAATCCCTTGGTTCTAGTTAGATACCAAGGGTGGTTCTATTTATCATCAATTTCATCAAGGGCAGCAAAAGGCGTGCCTTCAACATATTCGAGGAAAGCGCCACCGCCTGTTGAAACATGGGTCATCTTTTCAGCTAGACCGAATTCTTCAACGGCTTCAGCAGTTTCGCCACCACCCACCACGGTTACGCCTTTAGAAGCAGCCATGGTATTGGCAATTGCTTTTGTGCCTTTGCTGTAGGGTTCATCTTCGAATTTACCCAAGGGGCCATTCCAAAGGATAGTTGCAGATTTGGCAACTTCTGCGCAATAAAGTTCGATGGTTTTGGGGCCGATATCGATACCAATCCAACCTTCGGGGATTTCGCCTTCGAAAACTTTTGCCCCTTCTGGTGCGTCAAGTTTTTGCACAGCAAGATGATCAACAGGAAGTTGGATTTTTCCTTTGCCCAGTTCTAGAAGTTCGCGGGCGACATCAAGCTTATCTGCTTCAACGCGGGAGTTGCCAATGTTTTTACCTTGGGCTTTCATGAAAGTGTAGGTCATTGCGCCACCGATGATTACTTTGTCTACTTTCGAAAGAAGCGCCTTGATGAATTTGATTTTGTCAGAAACTTTACCGCCACCCAATATCCCGAGCATTGGCCGTGATGGGTTGCTAAAGAGTTGTTCAAGGATTGCAAGTTCTTTTGCAACTAGAGTGCCCACGACTCTTGGTTTGCCTTTTAATGCAGCGGGAACGCCATACATAGAAGAATCTTTGCGATGGCAGGTTCCAAAAGCATCGTTCACATAGATATCGCCCAAGCTTGCAAGTTCCTTGGCGAAAGCAGCATCTGCAGCTTGCTCGCCTGGATGGAATCGGACATTTTCAAGCACAAGGATTTCGCCTGCCTTGAGGTTGGCAGCAGCGTCTTTGGCATCTTGTCCAATAATGCTGTCGACCTTGTGTACAGATTTATTCAGAAGTTCGCCTAATCGTTTTGCGACCTTATCCATCTTGAATGGGGCATCTTTTGCAGGGTCGCCTTTAGGTCGGCCAAGGTGGCTCATGGCGATGACTGCTGCGCCTTTTTCGAGCAATCCCTTAATGGTCGGTATTGCACCGCGGATTCTGCGATCGTTGGTGATATTCCCGTGCTCATCCTGTGGTACATTAAAATCAACACGTACGAGGACTTTTTTGCCCTGAATGTTTTGTAATGAGTGGATGTCTTTTTTTGCCATTGTAGGATAGTCCTGAAAAAAAAGAAAAGGGGTTGGCCCATGAAGGACCAGCCCCTGAAAAATAAACCTTAATTACTTAAGCAACTTCGTCAGTTTAACAGCCAAGTCAGCAGTTCTCACTGAGTAGCCCCATTCGTTATCGTACCAGCCGAATACTTTAACCGTGGTGCCTTTGCCTTTTGGGCTGACCAAGGTTGAAAGAGCATCAAAGATACAACTGTGTGGGTTGTCGATGATGTCGGAAGAAACGATTGGGTCTTCGGTGTATTCAAGTACGCCCTTAAGAACGCCATGTGCGGCAGTCTTGAAAGCAGCGTTAACTTCTTCCACGGTTACTTCTCGTTTGAGTTGAACAGTAAGATCGGTGATCGAACCGTCTGGTACAGGAACTCGAAGAGCGGTGCCATCGAGTTTGCCAGCCATTGCAGGAATAACCAAGCCAATAGCTTTGGCAGCGCCAGTGCTACTTGGGATGATGTTGCAACCAGCGGCACGGGCCCGTCTAGGATCGGAGTGAATCTGATCAGCAACATTTTGATCGTTGGTATATGCGTGAACGGTAGTCATAACACCACAAATAATTCCGAAGTTGTCTTCCAAGGTTTTAACCATGGGAGCAAGGGAATTGGTGGTGCAAGAAGCATTGGAAACGCATTGGTGAGCTGCGGTAAGTTCGTGATCGTTTACACCGATGACCACGGTTTTGTCTTCGCCTTTTGCAGGAGCGGTGATGATAACCTTTTTGGCGCCTGCTTTAATATGGTCGATAAAGCCACCCTTTGGTGTTTCTTTTTCGGTGAAGAGTCCGGTGGATTCAATCACGATATCAACGCCCATGGCGCCCCAAGGAAGCTTGGAAGGATCGCGTTCTTTAAGAACTTTGATGGTCTTACCTGCAACGATAAGTGAATCTTCCGTGGCTTCCACGGTGTGTGGAAATTTGCCATGTACGGAATCGTATTTTAGTAATAAAGCTAAGCTTTTTGGGTTACCGAGGTCATTGATGGCGACCACATCAAGTTCGGATTTTTTTTCCATGAGAGCGCGGAATACCATTCTTCCAATTCGCCCGAAACCATTAATACCAATCTTTGTTGCCATTTCTTTAAACCTCACATGTCTAAAAGAGTACGTAGACCACAAAATATTAAGACAGAAGCAATTGAAACCCGGTCATTTTGAGAGTAAACCTATAAATAGGTTGTGGCCGAGTCGCTCATGCCTTGGTACCTTATAAAATATGTTTTCTACGCATGAAGTCGAGGGTATGATGTCTGAAGCTTCATTGATTTTTCTTATTAAAGGATTGAGGGCATTATCATGGCAGGAACAGTAAGAGTTGCAGTAACAGGTGCAGCAGGTCAAGTCGCTTACGCAATGTTGGGTCGATTAGCCTCTGGCGAAGTCTTTGGCCCAGATACTCAGGTTATCTTACATTTGCTTGAAATAACCCCTGCATTGCCCGCCCTAGAAGGCGTTGCGATGGAACTTGATGATTGCTCTTTTTCAACATTAAAAGACATTGTTATTACAGATAACGCAGAAAAAGCCTTTGATGGCTGCAATTATGCCTTGTTAGTTGGTTCGTTTCCAAGGAAGGCAGGCATGGAAAGAAAAGAACTGCTGGACATAAATGGAAAGATATTTGTTGGCCAAGGGAAGGCGCTTGCTGCTAAGGCTGCTTCAGATGTACGCATTTTGGTGGTGGGTAACCCTTGCAATACTAATTGCCTGGTCGCCCGATCCAATGGGCGCAGCATTCCTGCAGAACGATGGACCGCAATGACCCGCCTTGATCATAATCGTGCCCGTACTGCGTTGGCAAAAAAAGCCGGTGTTTCTAATAGCGATGTCACCCAGATGACTATCTGGGGGAATCATAGCAACACGCAATTCCCAGATTTTTCTAATGCAAAGATTAATGGCAAACCCGCAGAGCAGATCATCACCGACCGTAAGTGGCTTGAAGAAACCTTTGTTTCCACCATTCAGACCCGTGGTGCCGCAGTTATCAAGGCGCGTGGCATGAGTTCTGCAATGTCTGCAGCCAATGGCGCAATTGATCATGTGAAGAGCATGATTAGAGGCACCCCAGCTAACGATTGGGTTAGCATGGCTGTGGTTTCGCAGGGTGAATATGGTGTGCCCAAGGATATGGTTTTTGGTTACCCATGCACCACCGATGGCAAGGGTAATTATAAAGTGGTTGATGGTCTTAAACTGGATGCGTTTGGCCAATCAAAGTTTCAAACAACCCTGCAAGAATTGCTTGAAGAAAAGGACGCAGTGAAGGATTTGATTCCTTCCTAGTCCTTATTTTAAGCCTGTGAGTGTTTCCTTGAAGAGAGAATACATCCGATAGGAGCTGTTCTCTCCTTGGTGGCCTTTCAAGGTTTTATCTACTTTCATGATCGATTCAGTCATAACGCCTTTCTCGGCATCGAGGGTGACTTCGCCCTCGACTAGGAAAGGCAGTAATGGTAGTTGATCTGCGATGTTTTCTGGGCTCTTTTTCAATTCGGTAGAAACACTTAGTTTAATCTTCCCCGTATCAATTGAAGTGCATTCGTACTTCTGGCTGGATTCATATTTTTCGCCAGTGCCTTGTGGCGGATCCATGGTGATGTTGAAGTTGCGCTGCCAAGCAAGCCCTTTTTTGATTTCCCCATCCGGAACAACTACAGCAAATGGCAACTCGACCTCATATTTGGAAGCTGCACCAAAGTTGCTTTCTTTGACGGATCGAACTCTTCCTTGGGTATCCATGGTGATGGTTGCGATTTTGGTTCCGATGTATTTTTCCAGTTGTTCTTTCAATTGAGGTGTGGAATCTTTTGGATTTGCGGAATCGTATTTTAATTCATCGCCCTTTGGATTGGTGCTTTTCATTTTGATACCTTCTACTACCAAAGTTAGGGTTGCGAGTCCTTCGCTCGAAACATCTTCTACTGTCCATTTCTTCGTTAGTTCTAAAAGATTTTTGAATTCTGTTTTTGAATCCGCAATAGTTTCAGTTGCAACAGTGTTGTGTTCTACTTTGTAAGTTAGTTGTTGGCCTTTTTTCCATTTGAATAATCCCGTTGGAGTTTGTGCGAATGCAATCGTAGATACCAAGTAAATCGAAGCTATCAGAACCAAGGTTGAAAGAAATCGTCGCATGGCAATTTTCCATAAAGATATTTTGTCCTATCCCGAACGAATAGAAATGTAGCAAACGGCTTGAAATCGTCCAAGTCCACTTGCGCCGTGATTGATAAAAACCAGCTTATTTTGAGTAGAAACCAAGCTCGTGAGTCAGAAAATGCCTTAAATTTTCGTAAAAGGCAGGGTCTGGGCTGTGATGATGGTCTAAATCTTTCATCACATGAAAGACCTTTTTGGCATTGGACGCATCATGAAGAATCTTGCCATGCTCAAAAGGCACCAGCCTATCGGCAGTGCCATGCGCAACAAAAAGCGGTGAAGTGGAAGCTTTTATATAGGCAACAGTATCGAGCTTGGTTTTAAGAAAAGAAGTTACGGGCAGCCAAGGATAAAGCTTTTTGGTCATATCCTTGAAAGAGGTAAAAGCGCTTACAAGTACAGTACAGGCTGGTTTAAATGAAGCTGCAAGATTTGCAGCAATGGTGCCGCCAAGGGATCCGCCATAAAAAATAAGATCGCTGGGCTTAAACCCTTGTTGAAGCAACCAATCAAGTGAAGCTTTGGAGGATGCGAAACAACTTTGCTCGGAAGGCTTACCCAAGCTTTTTCCATACCCAGGGTAATCAAAAATCAATACTCCGACATCGAGAAGTTGAAGCCATCGTTTAACGCCTTCGAACCTAAGGCTGAGATTTCCACCATTACCATGGCAGTATAAAACCGCTTTTTTGGGTTTACCTGCAGGAGGAGGAATCCACCAGGCGTGGATTTTGTTGCCATCGCTTGCCTGAAGCCAGAGTTCTTCAATGCCGTAGCCTTCGGGGGGCGAAATCCATTCCTTGGCTGCGGTTGTGGGCTTAAACAAAAAGAAGTTTTCGATGAACTGAAGCAAGGTTAATTATCCGGTTCTGGAACAGGGGGTTTCTTGGAATAGAAAATGAGGATAAAAACTAAAGTAAGCCAGCAGGCGTAGGGTAAAAGATCGCCTGTTTTGGTGTAAAGGCTGAATCGTGAATCGATGGGGATTGCAGCAATAAGCATCCCTTGATTCGCTTTAAATTTATGCCAATCTGATACAGTAAGTGACTTGGATTTTGGGCCGGGATAATTGATTTTCCAAATAAAGGTGTTGGCTTGATTAGTGGCCTCGGTGGATTCAGGTTTCAAAACTTTGCCATTGCTATCGATCAATGCAGAGATGCCCATGTTTACGCTGCGAATAATGGCCCTACGAGTTTCGATAGCCCTGAACCTTGAGATTGCCAGATGTTGTTCATGCTCTTCGCTGCCTTTAAACCAGCCATCGTTTGAGGTATTGATAAAGAAGTTTGGGCTGTTGCCAGAATTGAAAAAGCCAAGAGGTATGGATGGGTCGGTATCTTCGTAACAGATGAGGGTGCCAAACTTTGCAGATTTTTGTTTGTCTGGCCCCATAGGGAATTCAAGGATGGGGTACCCTGCCCCCGAAACGATACTGTATTCAAAATCATACGGTGCAAAGTTTTTGAGCCAGGGGAAAACATCTTTGAGGGGGATGAATTCGCCAAAGGGAACTCTGTGGATTTTGTCGTAGCGGGAAATTTTATTCTCGTCATTGGAAACGAGAAGTGCAGAATTATACCTTTTGACACCCGAGGGCGTTAGCTCCTGAGAGTTCAGCCCCAATAATACCGAGGTGTTCCATCGTTTTCGAACTTCTTCTCCGAGTGTCTTCTGGATTTGCGTGATTCGGTTCCAGTCTGGAGGGATTTTTTCAGGTTTCATTTCAGGCGATATGGAATACCACTCGCGCGAATAACTTGTTTCGGGCCAGATGATAAGATCTGGGTTTGATGCGATGCTTGAATCTGAAAGTAGAAGATAAGGGTTAGTTGCGGCTTCAGCACTAAGCTGTTCATTGCGAATGTTTTGCTCAACATTGCCTTGAAGCGAAGCACAAACAGGGCCTGCTTCCCCAATCCCTTGGGAAGTTCGATAAGCCCCGTAGGTTAAAGTAAAAAGGATTAATAGCAGTACATAAACAGCTTGAGCTTTGAGGGTTTTGTTTTTTAAGCAGTGAAGCGATTCAGTTAAAAACCCATTGACCGAGGCGACGAGAAAAGAAACGCCATAGGCGCCAAACAGGTCCGAAATTTGAATAATGAAAGGGTAATCATGCTGGGAATGTGCGAGGAGATACCAAGAAAAGCCGCCTAAAAAAGTGGCACGGAAATGTTCGAATGCAATCCAAATCAGGGGAAAAGAGAAAACCAAAGAAAGCTTGTTGAATTTCAAGATTAGAAAAAGGGCTGAAACAAAAAATAGATTGCAGTAAATAGCCAGACCTATCCAAGTGAAATACATCATTGGATCTGCAAGTCGCATCCACTGCAGTGCTGGAATGAAAAAGCATAAGCCGCAAACCGATGCAGATAATAATTTAATGCGCAATTGTACATTAGAGCGCATTACATACAGCATGGGCACTAGGGCGAACCACCCAAGAAACCCGAGGTCTGCTGGAAAAAAAGAAAGGTAAAGTAGTATGCTGGAAAGAAATCCAAACCCTAAAGCCCAGCCCTCGGCTTTAAGAATCAGTAAGGCGTTTTGTAGGGTTGAGGCGGTCATATTATAGATTGCTTTGGGTTAACGATCATAAAGAAGTAAGTTTGAAAAAATCGGGTTCGGTAATTAGAACTTGGATCAAATCGCCTGCTTTATGATTTGTAACACCTTCTTTGCAAAGTAAAAGAGCGTTGCATTCGGAAAGGCCTTTGAGGTCTGCAGAACCAAACCATGTGCCCGGTTTTACCTTTGCTTGAAACTGATCAATAAAGATTTTAGCTGGAAAGCAAGTGTCGCGGTCACTTTCATGATGAAACGAATCAGCAATGGGTAGAGCAAGAATTTTGGGTGATATATTTGTTTCGCCCTTGAGCGCAGCTAGCGCAGGTACAACAAAAAGATGGAAGCAGACGAAAACGCTGCAGGGATTTCCTGGGAGTCCGAAAATCGGTTTTCCTTTCGCGGATAGGGCGAAAAGAAAGGGCTTCCCCGGTTTTAGATTAATCTTGTGGATGAGAATCTTTGCCCCTGATTCCTTCAATATTTCTGGAATGAGATCATACTTTCCTGCAGAAACACCACCACAAAACACGATCGCATCCGAACTTTCCGCCTCACTCAGCAGCGAATGAAGATTCTTTTTGCAATCTCCAGCAATCCCTAAATATTTCGGCAGCGCACCCGAAACGCCTGATAATGCCACCAACATCGGGCCGTTGCTGTTTCTGATTTGCCCGCCTTTGGGCTTCATATTGGCTTCGACTAATTCAGTGCCTGTAGAAATGATTGTAACCCGGGGGGCGGGTTGAGCCATGACGGATGTTTTGCCACAAGCTGCAAGAATTCCTGCGCGCTGAGGCGTTATTTTTGTGCCTGCTTTTAATAGCAATTCGCCTTGCTGGTATTCTTTTCCCATCGGAAGAATGTTCATGCCTTTTTTGCATGCCATGCGTTGGAATTGAATCCGCGCTCCCAGATGGTTGCATTGCTCCTTGGCAATAACAATATCCGCTCCAAAAGGAATAGGCGCACCTGTCATAATTTCGGAGGTTGTTTCTAAAGGTAATTCGATTGGGCCGTTCGAATTGGCAGGGATTTCGCACCCGAGTGGTAATTCCCAGTTATTCTTTTCAAGGTCTGAGATTCGCAGTGCAAATCCATCGACAATGGATTTGTCGAAAGGCGGACTGGCGATGTCTGCATAAACATCTTCAGCAATGCAAGTTCCAAGCATAGTGGAAGAAGCTGGGGTAATTTCAGGCCGCAAAGGGTTAATCTGCGCAAGAATGGTTTTAAGAGCTAAGTCGATGTTGATCATTGTCAAACTCTGATAAAACTATTCGGTTTCATAACTCAAGTCGATATTGATCATTGTCAAACTCTGATAAAACTATTCGGTATCATAATTTAAGTTTGGTGCCAACCATCGTTCTGCTTCAGCGATTGAAATATCTTTTCTGAGGGCATAGTTTTCGACCTGATCGCGGGTGATCATATCGACAGCGAAGTATCGAGCTTCTTGGTGCCCAAAATAAAGTCCACTGACGGAAGCCCCGGGAAACATTGCAAAGCTTTCGGTAAGGATCATCCCGGTGTTTTTTTCTGCATCAAGAAGATTCCAGAGCGTTGCTTTTTCGGTATGATCCGGGCAACTAGGATACCCATAAGCTGGGCGAATCCCCTGATATTTTTCTTCGATCATATCTTCGTTGGAATGTTTTTCGAGAAGACCGAAACCCCAGTCCTGCCTTGCCTTATAGTGCATGTATTCCGCGAAGGCCTCAGCACACCTATCAGCTAAGGCTTTTACCAAAATCGAAGAATAATCATCTAAAAGATCTTTGGCGAAATAGTTGGCAAATTCATCCGCACCCTCGCCTGCTGTTACAGCAAAAGCCCCTATATAGTCTGCTTTTCCAGAACTTAAGGGCGCAATGTAATCTGCAAGGCTTTTGAAATTCTCCTGCCCTTCCCTTTCCCATTGCTGCCTGAGCATCGGGAAGCGGTACTTTACTTTCTTGCGTGATTCATCTTCGAAAACAAGAATATCATCGCCATCGGAGTTAGCCGGGAAAAATCCGTACACGCCATGTGCCCTAACTTTATCTTCTTTGATCATCCTTTGAAGTAATTCATTTCCCAAATCGAAAAGTTCTCTGGCTTGCTTCCCTGTTTCTGGGTCATTAAAAATGAAAGGGTGCTTGCCCTTAAGTTCCCAAGAAAGAAAGAAAGGCGACCAATCAATGAATGGAATTAATTCACTTAGTGGGAAGTTGCGCAGTACCTTGATTCCCGTGAAGCTAGGCTTTCCTGGGAGGGGTTTTTCCCAATCGATTTGGAACCTGCGCTTGAATGCTTCGCTGTAAGGAACCAATTTGCGTTCCTTCTTCTTGGCAAAATTAGACCGCTCTCGGTCTTGGGTTTTTCGATTATCTTCATCGAGCAATTTTTTGGTTTCTGGCTTCAATAGCCTTTCTACCACGCCTACGCTTTTCGATGCATCCTTAACATGGATTACGGTTTCGTGATAGCAGTTTGCTATTTTAACCGCAGTATGCTTGGAGCTAGTGGTTGCACCACCAATTAAAAGTGGTATTTGGAATCCCTGTCTTTCCATCTCCTTGGCAACGTGAACCATCTCGCCTAAAGACGGCGTGATGAGCCCGGAGAGGCCGATCATATCAACATTGAGAAGTTTGGCTTGCTCAAGGATTTTTTCGCAAGAAACCATTACTCCCAAATCGATGGTTTCGAAATCGTTGCAGTTTAATACCACCGCAACAATGTTTTTACCGATGTCGTGTACATCGCCTTTAACCGTTGCAATAAGCACTTTTCCGCGGGATTTATGAACGTTACCCGAGGCGAGTTTTTCCGCAGTCATTGCGGGTTCAAGGTATGCTACAGCCTTTTTCATGACTCGTGCGCTTTTTACTACCTGAGGCAGAAACATTTTTCCCGAACCAAACAAATCTCCAACGATGTTCATGCCATCCATCAACGGCCCTTCGATGATATGCAATGGTCGTTCGTAAAGTTTTCTACATTCCTCAACGTCTTGATCAATGTAATCTACGATGCCATGAATGAGCGCATGCTTGAGCCTTTCCTTGACATTAGTTTCTCGCCATGCAAGTTCTTTAATTTCGGATTTATCTTTCTTGCCCAAAGTTTTTGCGAAATCGACCAAGCGTTCGGTGGCGTCCGGCCTTCGATTTAGCAAAACATCTTCAACTCTTTCAAGAAGATCCTTGGGTATATCTTCGTAGACTTGCAGTTGCCCGGCATTAACGATACCCATGTCTAGGCCCGCTTTGATGGCATGATAAAGAAATGCGCTGTTCATGGATTCGCGCACGATTTCAAAATCCTTGCCCCTGAAAGCAAACGAAACATTGCTTACCCCGCCACTGGTTTTGGCCAGTGGTAAAAGCTTTTTCAGCCTTCGTACCGCATCAAAAAACTCTACAGCATAGTTGGAATGTTCTTCCATGCCTGTACCAACGGTAAGGATGTTGGTGTCAAAAATAATGTCAGTGGGATCGTACCCAGCTTTTTCGGTAAGCAGTTTGTAAGCCCGCTGGCAGATGCGAACTTTTTCGTCCGCGGTAACCGCTTGCCCTTGCTCATCAAAAGCCATTACCACTACTGCAGCGCCATACTTATGAATGATTTTTGCCTGCTCAAGAAACTTTTCTTCGCCTTCCTTTAGGCTGATTGAATTAACAATACCCTTCCCTTGAAGGCATTTAAGCCCAGCTTCTATAACTGCGAAGTTCGAACTATCGACCATGATGGGCACTTCGGTGATATCAGGTTCTGATCCTAATTGGTTAAGGAACTGAGTCATGGCTTTTTCGCCATCGATCAATCCTTCATCCATGTTGACATCAAGAATGTTTGCGCCATTTTCCACTTGCTCGCGGGCAACTTTGATAGCTTCTTCAAAATTGCTTTCCCGAATAAGTCGGGCAAACTTTTTCGAACCGGTGATATTCGTCCGTTCACCGATGGTGATGAAGCCCGTAGTTTCCCGAATGGTGAGAGTCTTGGTGCCACAGTACCAAGAATGCACACCTAAAACATCTCTGCGTCGTGGAGTAATACCCTCAACGACTTCCGAAATTGATTTGATCCATTGTGGGTCTGTCCCACAGCAACCACCCACGAAATTCAACCAACCGTTTTGGGCAAACTCACGAAGTTGTTGTGATGTTTCTTCGATGTTTCCTTGGAATCCGCCAAACCCATCAGGCATGCCAGCATTGGGGTAACAACTGATTTTGAACTTCGACATTTCCGAAAGTGTTTCGATTGGGCCGCGCATTTGCTTCACACCCACAGCGCAATTAAGGCCAACACTCATAGCGTTGGCGTGAGCTACCGAGGTGTAAAAAGCCTCAACAGGCTGCGCTGAAAGCGTTCGACCGTTATCGAATATGGTTCCAGAAATCATGACGGGAATCTTGTTGCCGGTCTTTTCAAAATAAGTGGAGATTGCAAATAGGCAAGCCTTTAAAACCAGCGTATCGAAGGAGGTTTCGGGCAGAAGGATATCAACGCCACCTTCGACTAAAGCTTCAATCTGGGTGTAATAATTTGCAACCATTTTATCAAAAGTCATTTCCCTTGCGGCGGGGTTGTTTACATCAGTGCCGAGAGAAAGGCTTTTTTTTGTGGGCCCGATGCTGCCTGCAACAAACCTTGGTTTAAAAGGAGTTTTGCGGGTCATTTCATCTGCTGCTTCGCGTGCAATGCGTACTGCTGCAATGTTTAATTCGCGCACATGTTCATGCAGATGAAATTCTTCCATGCAAATAATGCTGGAATTGAAAGTGTTTGTTTCAATGATGTCCGAACCAGCTTCAAGGTATGCTGTGTGGATTTTTTTGATAAGGTTGGGCTGACTGAGGCACATGATCTCGGTGCAATTTTTTAATAAGACTGGGTGGTCTTTGAACCTTTCACCTCGATAATCCTCTTCCGTTGGTTCATGGGCATAGATCATTGATCCCATTGCACCATCCATGACAAGGATTTTTTTTTGTAAAAGTTCCTCTAGAACTCCAGCGCTGTCCTTAATGATCGATTTTCCCATTAGCCTTTTTAATTCTCCTAAAGGCCTGAAATCAGGCAAAGTAAGTACATCCACTTATGTAGGAAGTATAGCGAAGTGGATAAAAAAACGCATCTCTATTAATTAAACCGCAAACAATAAAAGAGTTAGACTTAAAAATTATGATGTGAGAAATGAAAGGTTCAAGTATTCGTAAAAACCTTGCGAAACTTTAAGTCGTCCCTCGACCTCCAGCTAATCCATGCCAGCTTATCGCGGGTCATCCATGACCCAGGTGACTTTAGAACGAACACTTGAACCAGTATGAATGCCAAGATTAAGTATTCAGTTGATAATGTCAACGCCAGTTCCAGCTGGAAGCTATAATGTGTTAAATATATTAAGTTTGGGGGTTTTGGGGTGGG
>CAJCCR010000341.1 GCA_903960945.1 uncultured Planctomycetaceae bacterium | reverse complement strand
TATTTTAAAGCATCAAATACATGATGATTAACTGCATGATCATCCCAGTTGGCGACTCTGCCACAAAGTGGGCCATCAAATTCTGTTGTAACAATGTCAACCCCTGATTCGACCAAACGCCTAGCCATCAAGCACTGCTGCCCCCAGGAATTCATGCCATAGCGTTCCCGAACTTTCGCAGATTCGAGAGAAAGATCAAAAGCTGTTTGCGCTTTGGAACTTAAAAACATATCCAACGCCTGCCGTTCAAATTGATCCATAGCTAAGGAATTACTTGATTCATCAATAGATTTTAAAATCTGGGTAAGAGACTTTCGTAATCCGATTCTTTCAGCAAGCCTATCCCGTTGCGCATCATCCTTAAGCCCAATATTCGGGATTGAAAACTTAGGATTGTTTGGGTCACCTAAAATTTTAAAAGCATCATAACCACCACCCAAATAGGTGGAACCCGCTATGGTAAAACTGTCGTAACGATCCACAGGATTTACTGCGACATAATTAGGGATGCCTTTAGCATCACCTGATCGCAAGTAATTGGCAATCGACATCCAATCAGGATACTTTGGTCCGGGTTTATCTTGGGCATCTGGATCACCAGAAAGCATTTGCAAGGAACCAGCGGGGTGCCCACCACCCGAATGAGCAATCGAACGCAAAAGTGTATATTTATCAGCAATGCTTGCAAGCCCTGGAAGCAGTTCGGTTAATTGAATTCCAGGCACCTTAGTATTAATTTGCTTAAATGGACCACGGTATTCCGCTGAAGCATCGGGCTTAGGATCAAAGGTGTCTAAATGACTGCATCCACCTCGAAGCCAAACGAGAATAATCGCAGTTTTTTCTGAATGTTTATCAGTTGCGCCTTGGCTTCGCAAGTTAAACAACCCGGGCATACTAAGGCTTGTGAACCCGCCCAAACCCAAGCGCAGCAATTCACGCCTGCCAATTTTATTAGCACTCGGCACAGGGCCTTGGCAAGAAATAAAAGGTTTGTTCATATTCGTTCCCAAATGTATCAACCGATTACCACGATTAATAAGTGCATTCTAATCAATCCGATTTACTAATTCATAGCACTATTTAACAATTCACGATTCAATTTAAAGCCATTTATTGCTTTTTGCGATTTAAACAGAATATGATTGACCCAATGTCTAATGAAGATTACGAATGGTTCAACTTAAATAGATCCAAGAAAGGAAATATAGTCATGCGATTTCTACCCTGCCTAATTGTGTTCACCGCCGTTCTAAATTTTGCAATTTCACAAGAAAACAGTAAAAGTATCACGCTGTTTGATGGAAAAACCCTTCAAGGGTGGGATGGGAACGAAAAAGTTTGGCGTGTAAAAGATGGAGTTATTGTTGGTGGTTCCTTCGAAAACAATCCTAAAAACGAATTCCTCACTTACAAATCAAGTTTTAAAAACTTCATCCTCGAACTTGATTACAAACTTGTTTGCAAAGATGGTGATCCCAATGCGGGAATTCAGTTCAGAAGTAAACGCATTGAAAACCCACCTAATGAGATGTTCGGGTTCCAAGCTGACATTGGCAGTTACAAAAAAGGCAATCTTATTTCGGGCAGTCTGTACGATGAATCCCGCAGGAAAAAGTTCCTCGTTCAATCAGACCCCAAACTGGTAAAAGAAATCGAAAAACTTGAAGATTGGAACACCTATAAAATCCATGCAAATGGCAATAAAATCGAGTTGTATATCAATGGTAAAAAAACCTGCGACTTCACAGAAACTGAACCGAATATTGAAACTTCTGGTTTCATCGGCCTTCAAATCCATGGTAATTCCAAGGCTGAAGTGTATTACCGAAACATTAAAATCCAGGAATTACCTTAACAATTCTTCAAGCCATGCAACAAAACCTAGAGAACAAATCTGGACTTTATAAAACAAACACTCTAGGTTTTAGCATTGCTGGCATCATTTTATTCTGCATGGCTTACTCTCAAGCACCGCTCTATTACTCAAATCAAAACCAATACTTCCTTCATGGCTTCACCAAAGCAAAATTAGGCTATCTTGAAAAAGACTGGCTGGGCAACACAACTGACCCAACCCCGCTATTCAGTGGACTCGTCTGCTTAAGCATCACTTGGCTTAACGAAAACATCTTTTACATATATTACGCAATGCTGCAAGGAGTTTTTCTTTCTTGCGCTTGGCTTATTTTTCATAGAAAAGCAAAAGCAATTAGCTTTGATATCGGTCATTACGCATTATTCAGCACAATATTTATCCTTATTAATTCTGCAG
>CAJCCR010000340.1 GCA_903960945.1 uncultured Planctomycetaceae bacterium | reverse complement strand
TCCAGTCCCTCCTTTAAATGAAGGGAATTATGTTTTTGTAAACAAGAATTTAGTAGAAATGTTTGCTATGATGGTTTTAGCCACTACCAACTCAGGAAGATGGTTTGGCTTAGATGCATTACTTGCTAATTGGCTTCCTAGCTGCTGTACTTGGGACTCTGAACCGAAAAATAAATCTGTCTAATTTCAAACTAACTGACCTTATTTATCAAAGGAAAATACAATGGCAATGGATCTCACCCCTGAACAAAAAGAACAAGGAAAGTCTAACTTTCAAAATGTCTCACAAGACCTTTCACGGAGAGGCTTTCTAAAAGGTTTATCTGCCGGGGCCGGAGTTGCAGCAATTACTCCAGCCGTATATTTCGGCTACAAATCCATGGAAGGAAACCCTGTTCGCGCAGCATTGATTGGTTGTGGTGATGAGGGCGGTATTCTGGTAGGAGCGCATAACCCTGAATATCTTAAGTTCACAGCAATTTGTGATATACGGCCTTATAACCGCGATCGAATTATGGAAGGCGATCCTAAAGTACCGCTTAGACCTGGTTTTAAAAAGCTTTATGGGCCTGAAAGCAAAGATATAAAAATATTCACTGATTACAAAAAAGTTCTTGAAGACAAGAGTATTGAAGCCGTTGTAATTGCCACTCCTCTTTGCAATCACGCTCGAATTGCGATTGATGCCATGAAAGCTGGCAAGCACGTACTTTGCGAAAAATTAATGGCTTGGAATGTTTCACAATGCAAAGAAATGATCAAGGTTTCGAAAGAAACCCAAAAGATATTATCGATTGGCCACCAAAGGCACTACAGCATGCTTTATTCCCATGCATTTGAAGTGCTAAAATCTGGGGTGATTGGTGATGTAAAACACATTCGAGCACTCTGGCATAGAAACAACTCTTGGCCCTTTATAGCTGATGCAGCTCCCAGATTCCCTATCGCCAAGGAATATCCTGCCCCTAAATATAGAGATGGTTGGTATCCACCCATCTATCAGATTGATCATGATGAACTTAAAGAACAATCCAAAATGTTTGGGTTCAAAAGTGTCGAAGAACTTGTTCGATGGAGGCTTTACAACGAAACTGGCGGTGGCCTAATGGCCGAACTGGGCAGCCATCAACTTGATGCTTGCAGTATTTTCCTTGGGAAAGTTCACCCACTATCAGTAAGTGGCGTTGGTGGCAAGATTTTCTATGGCCCAGATCGCAATGATCGCGATTCCGATGACAGCGTTTTTGTAACCTTTGAATTTCCTGGACCTAATCACCCAAAAGGAATGAACAAGGGTTCAGATAAAGATGATATTGTTGTAGTTACCTATTCATCTTTAAACACCAATGGTTTTGAACAATATGGTGAATGCGTGATGGGGTCCCGCGGAACCATGATTGTTGAGGCTGAACAATCAGTTATGCTTTACAACGAAAAGGATCCTTCAAAAAAATCCACTGATCCGAAAAGTACCAGCATCAGTGTATCCACCACACCAGGGAATAAACCTGTACTTGAAGCAAGCTCAACATGGGGCCCAGGCGGAGCGCCATCAGCGGTTGGCGGTGGAGCACCTGCTGCAAGTGGAGCTGGAACACCTGTGAGTCGCGGTTACAAAGAAGAAATGGAAGATTTTGCATACAAAATTAGGGTTTGGGATAAGAGCCCGAAGTCAGAAGCTGATATGCCTAGGTGCCATGGTAGAGTAGCTATGGCGGATGCTATCATTGCCCTAACATCAAACATTGCAATGAAGAAAAAGCAGCGTATTGATTTCAATGAATCGTGGTTTGATCCACTATCTGCAGAAGTACCAGATGGTGATACGGTCCCCCGAATCCCGGTAGTATAAAACAAAAAGAGCAGAGGCTTAAAAAACCTCTGCCCTTTTCCTTATATTATCGCCAAGTTATGGTGTAAAAGGAAGCAGCGGATTGGAATGAACTTGAGGCATATTTATTTGCAATGCGGTAATTTCATTCTCTATTTTTTGAACTTCCTCTAGTTTATCCCAGACTTCCAAATCCAATTCCCCAATCCATTCTTTATTTGGCCCCAACAGCACACAACGATCTTGCGCCTTTTCAAAATCAATAAAATTAGGATAGTTTGTTGCTGGTTCCAAACCAACCACATAGCCCTCTTCTGTGGCACCTAAATTTTTCCACACTGTAAAACAAGGCAAAGCTTTAACATCAAATCGAATAACAAATGCAGCATTTATGTTAGGATTTACAATAGTAGCCAAAGATTTTCCAGAAGAATGAGCAACGGGCTTACAAAGGAAAACCTGCTCTTTAAAACCAGACTGGGAAGGCCCAAAACTCGAATAAGAATTAATTGCAGCAGCAGCATTCTGAGTTTGTGGGGCTAAAGCAATGAGTGGGGCTTTCCAATATGATTTATCACTTAAAAAAGGTTGACCAATATTACAATGATAAAGAAGCTGGAATGAAGCATTGCTACTGCCTAGATTCTTAACCTTGTCCGTAATTTTTAAACGGTTGGAACCAATCTCGATTGAATAAGTCGTCTCAAGCACAAGTTTTGGAGAAAAAAGCGATGCCTCCTCAACCACACCCTTTATCTCAATAATACCTTTTGAATTATCAGGAGTCCGAATGCTTAAAGCAGAGGCGGGTAAATTAGAAATTCTTCCATGAAGAGTGTAACGATTGCCATCGATACTAGTTCCCGGCGGGCCATTAGAAACTAGGCCACATCTGCAAAACCATTCATCGAAGCCATCGAGCCAACCGAGCCCGTTTCTGCGTTCTAATTCAACATATTTAGGGTGAACGGGACCGTTGACTGGGGAATCCCAACCAAGCCTTAAATCCCTGTATTTGCCATTTCCAAGCCCCATCCCTTTGCCAACAAGAATGGTAAACTGAAAATCACCAGCATTAACTTCAAGAACTTCTAACCCTTCAGAAAGCCCTCCTTTTAGAACTTTCTTAACCACTGACCAAGAGTTATCAGGGGCAATAATCGAATAATTATCACCCCAATTTTGACCTTTAACAAATTGAACAAACGCCATGATTAAATCCCTGAGGTTTACTTAACGCCATGCATCATCAAAGTAAGTTTACGACTTATAACAAGCAAAACACAAGCTGAGGCAGCAAGTGCCCCTGTTGTATAAGTGAAATATTCAACAGGTGGGATAGTGCCATAGGTTTCGCCTAGAGCTCCAGCAGCGAAATTACCAAAAGCACTAACAAGCAACCAAAGCCCCATAATCATAGTTGCGAACTTAGCAGGCGCAAGTTTGTTTGCCATAGAAAGCCCAACAGGAGAAAGACAAAGTTCGCCAATGGTAGCCAATATATAACTCCAGAATAACCAGGCAGAGCTAACTTTAAACTTTGAGGAGCCGACAAAAAGCATATCCATACTATCGCGAAAATCGGGGTTCGCACCTGCAAGAAGCAAGGCTTTAATATCTTTTTCGGCCAAAGTTCCAGAAAATAAAAGAGTATTATTTTTCGCATTAAATTTCACCATACTCTCGGGAAGACCAGCATAACGAATATCAAACCCAACAACGCTATCAGGCAATTTGAGTTCAATTGGAAAAGTTTTATTGCTTATTTTCTGTTTGCTTAGTTCCTTGGAAATATCTTCCAAAGCCAATAAGAGTTCTGGAGGCGCGCTTGACCTTGCAACACGATCTCTTTCAACATCTGCAAAAACACCCCGGACAGTAAATTGTTTTTTTGAAGAATCGTAAGTAAGTCTTCCACCTTGAATCGGATAAACTTCTTTCGAATCAGGTTCATTCAAAAGTAGTTCGCCACTTTTACCAATGGTAATAGAAGAAGGCAATTTATTACCCTTAAAATCTGTAACAAGGGGAACATTTTCAACAAAAGAAGCGCCAATCATCACAACAAAAGATAACGACATGGAAAAAATACCCAAGGTCATTTTAATAGGGATTGATAAATCCATACGAAGCCAAAGCCAAGCAAAAAGAGGCGCCATTATAAAAATCGCCAAAGCATTAATGGATTGAAACCATGCTGTGGGAACGGGATCAAAGCCAAATCCATCATCGTTCTTTTTGTCTTTTAGTTTAAATAAGCCAAAGAAAGAGGGCTTTTCTTGATTTACAACAGGAAGACTGTCACCTTCTTTAACAAAAACGGAATCAATTACTGGTGGGTACTTATTTTCTTCGGGCATAGGTTTAAAAAGGTAACGATTAGTGGTTTTATCAGCCCAAAGGTTTAATGCATTACCTGCCTGTTCAAAGGCGGCCCAGAAAAATATTGCAAAAAAACCAAGGGCAACGATCGTAAGTACTCTATCCCTCATTGCATTTTTTACCTGACTTGCGATCCAATAAACAACCAACAGGGAAACAGCACTGATCAATGCAGGGGCTGCAGAAATCGGTTTTGATGACGCTTTCCAACATGCAACGCAAATAAGAAAAATAGCTGCAAATAAAAGTGATTTGACTGCGAAATTAGAAAAGGAACCAAGTACGGAAGGAGTTTGGTCTGCGTCTTTTTCGCTTAAAGGTTGATCCGAATCCTTATTTTGACTTTCCACTTGTATTTCTACATTTGGAATTTCTTTAATCAAAGGCAACCCAATCAAATACGTAAGCATCCCTACAACCATACCAATACCTGCAAGTGCAAATCCCGAGTGGTACTCGCCCACTGTGTTTTCCTGCAACCAACCACAAGCCAACGGAGAAAGAAAAGCTCCTAAATTAATACCCATATAAAATATGGTGTAGGCCCCATCTCTACGGCGATCGTTCGGTGGATACAACCTACCAACTTGTGTAGACATGTTCGGTTTAAAAAAGCCATTGCCAATGATCAATAAAATAAGAGCAGCATAAAAAATATTGCTGGCCTCAAAAGCCATTAAGAAATGGCCAACAGCCATTAATCCTGCCCCAATAATTACAGCCCAAGTATTACCCAGATAACGATCTGCAAGAAAACCACCTAAAATGGGTGTGACATAAACAAGAGTGGTATACCATTTGTAAACGGAAGAAGCATCAGATTGAGTCCACTTAAAATAATTAACCATGTAAGTAATTAAAAGGGCCCGCATGCCGTAGTAGCTGAATCTTTCCCACATTTCGGTAAAAAATAGAACATACAGACCAATAGGGTGCCCAAGAAAAGTTTTATGTTTTGTAGCATTTGACAAATCAGACATATTGTTAATTCCTTTAAACTCTTTTAATAACAAAAGGATATGTTCCTTATGTTTTTTCTAAGATCAAATTCTCCGAACCAGTGAAAGAATCAAAGTGTTTGTTTGCATTTTCAGGGTTCAATTTTTTCCAGATGAATATGCAATCCGTAACATAATTCCAATGGTTTTGTTTTTTCAAGTAAGTATTCATCTCTTAAGCAAAAAGCAGGGGATATCAAACCATTATCACGAACATGCCATGAAACTGGGTATCTGGGATTAAGTGGATGATCGAAACAAGTCACTCCTTCATCTAATTTTGGTGTGATCTTTATTTGTGGGACACGATTGGCTGTAATATCGGTAAGCATAATTGAAAACCTGTTTCATAAGCTAGGCTATTAATAAACAGAGTATTTCAGAACATCACCGAAGTAAAAGAAAAAGTTCTCTTCGTTGATTAAATAATTAAAGTAAAACCGATTTGGTTTTATAAAGAGATTAATACCGAGAACAGTATTATCCAAGAATCTTTACTAACAATTTAAAACAATCGCAAGCAACTAAAGAGGGGGCAAAATATCAGTTTTAAGGCAACGGGCAATTTGCCTAACAGCCTGCCTAAGGCGCTGTTCGTTTTCCACCAAAGCTAAACGAAGATAACCTTCTCCAGCCTCGCCAAAACCACCACCTGGACTAACCGCAACTTCACCCTCTTCAAGTAATTTCATAGTAAAATCAATCGAATTCATCTTTTCACGCCAAGCTAAGGGGTATTGTGCCCAAACAAACATACTGGCCTTAGGAACATTAACCTGCCAACCAATCCTTCGCAGACCTTCAACAAGAACATCACGCCTTTTCTGGTATTCTAACGCTTGCTTTTCAACCAAATCTTCACCATGCCTTAGAGCAACAATCCCAGCGATTTGAATTGGTTGAAAAATGCCATAATCGTAATAACCTTTGATCGTAGCAAGAGCTTTAACCATTTCTTGATTTCCGACGCAAAAACCAAGGCGCCAACCAGCCATGTTGTAACCTTTGCTCATGGTGATAGTTTCAACACCAACATCTTTGGCACCTGGCACACTTAAAAAACTAGGCGCATGATATCCATCAAAACAAACATCACCATATGCAAAGTCATGAATCACCATGAAACCAAATTTCTTTGCTAATTTAACGACATCAACAAAAAACTCTTTTTCAACAACCGTAGTGGTAGGATTGTGCGGATAGTTTAAAATTAGGACTTTAGGTTTTGGGTATAAATGCTCAGCAACACCAGAAATGTTAGACAAGAACTTATCTGGCTGAGTACAATCAAGACTAATCACATTTCCAGATGCAAGTGCGACTGCATAGACATGAATTGGAAAAGAAGGCGCAGGCACAATTGCAGTGTCACCAGGCCCTAATAATGCCAAACACATATGGCTAAACACTTCCTTGGAACCAAGACCTGCTAGAACTTCCCGATCAGGATCAAGAGAAACGCCATGCTTGCGCTCATATCTTTTAGAAATTTCATTGCGTAGATTTTTCAGACCATTACTGACAGAATACCCATGATTTTTTTCATCCCGCGCAGCTTCACACAATTTATCAATGACCATGGGATCTGGAACATCGCGAGGATTTCCCATACCAAGGTCAATAATATCAGCACCTTGCTTACGCATCTTATATTTAAGTTCGTTGATTTTTCCAAACAAATAAGGAGGTAGTCTCTTCACCCTATCTGCGACCTGAACGGAAAATAAACTCATAAAAATAACCCAATAGAAAATATTTGTACACCTACAAGATAGCACAGTGAAACGGTTTCGAGCAACTCCGCCACACCTTAGATTCTTAGAATTATCAAATTTAACTTCCAAGAATGTACCGAAAATGTTTAATTTAAGGATAGTACGGGTGATTTTTAAAAGAAGGGATCACAAATGGGAATTGGAAAAAATGATGGATCAGGCAGTTCAACGGGATTTCGTACAGCAAGAGGCAGGGACTGGCCGAGTGTAAGGCAATTTAATGTATTTGTCGCGAACCGGGTTGGCGGACTCATGCGAGTTGTTCGCTGGTTTGAAATGACAGACATTCGAATTGTATCAATTTCGATCGTTGATTCAGCTGACTGTGCAATCATAAGGCTGGTGTTAAGTAATCCAGAAAGAGCGACCGAAATTTTTGCCCAAGCTAACCTACCCTTTACTGAAAGCGATTTGCTCATAGTAAAACTCCCAAACGATCCCCAACCCTTGTTATTAATCTGCAAAGCACTTCTAGAAGCGGAAGTGAATATACACTACGCTTACCCGCTTCTCATTGGCCCCAGTGGAAATTCAGCACTAGCCCTTTATGTTGAAGATCACGAAACAGCCACATCGACATTAGAGAAAAAAGGATTTATCTTATACACAGAAAAAGATTTGGACCAAGACGAATAAATAATTTAGCGATACTCAACCTGAGATCATGTTTTCAATTTCAAATTTTACAAAGATATCAACCAAATTTTTGGCTTTAGGTCTGTCTTGCAAATTGAAAGAAAGCATTTCTACGATAGCATTAACAAGCTTAGGATTTAAACCTCCAAGTTGCTGCCGTAATTTTGCAGGCGGATCACTTTGGTGCCTTAATAGCGTTTGTGATATTGTACCTTCAGGGTATGGCAAAGTACCCGTTAACATCTCAAATATCAAAACGCCCAAGCTATAAATATCATTCTCCAAGCTTATTACAGGAACTTCTGCGCATAATTCAGGAGCGATATAATTAGGAGTGCCAAGCATAAGATTGGTTTCAAGTTTTTCATTCATTCGAACATTTGCAGAAAATGCAAAATCTAAAACCTTAATTTTTCCAGATTGTTCAATAATTATGTTTTCCGGTTTGATATCTCCATGCGTGAATCCAAGGGCATGCAAATTCGACAATATTGAAAGAATTTGTCTGGTAATTTCAATCACAAGCGAAGGACCAAAAGAAAACTTTCGACCTAATTCTTGGCGCAAGGTGGAACCATCAATTTTTTCCATCACAAAGAAATAAGGTTTGTTCTCTGTGTTGGTTTTAAGAAGAATGGGGCAAGCTGCATGCTTGATAGTTTCAAGAATTTTGATTTCGTTTTTTAAAAAAGCCAGAGCCTGCTTTTCATAAGGATAATCAAAACGCACGGTTTTAATCACACAGTGAAGACCCGAAGCCAAATCAATTGCGCTATAAACAACCGTCACAGGCCCCTGCGCCAATAAAGACTCAATCAAATAACCCGAATAAACTTCTTTATCTTGACTCATATCGCAACACATCCAATCGTAGGCAATAGTTTATTTATGCCTTATTTTTTCCAACATTGCTTTAGCAACAGCGGGTGGAATAAACTTGGAAAGATCGCCCCCAAGAACAGCAATTTGTTTCAAAAGTGAACTACTCAAATGTGAATAGATATCCTTGGCAAGCAAAAACACTGTTTCAATATCTGGATCCAAAGCCATATTTGCAAGCGACATAGTGAATTCATAATCCATATCACTGGTAGTCCGCATACCGCGTAGAATAAGCTTGGAATTAGATTCTTTAACAAAATGAACCACTAAATTTTCAAATGGTAATACTATTACATTAGGAAGATGCGAAGTGGTTTGCTTAACCAATGCAACCCGCTCTTCAAGAGAGAACAAGGTACTTTTATCAGGATTAATGCCAACCCCAACTAAAAGTCTGGGAAACACCTTAGAACCTCGTTCAATAATATCCAAATGACCAAAATGAATAGGATCAAAGGTTCCAGGATAAACAGCCATTCCTTCCACAGAATTTTTATTCATGACTAATTCTCGCAATTAAAAATGGCCTAGGTGTATCCTTTAGCCAAGCAAAAGATTATACATTCTACTTTGTTCTTTTATTAATGCTTAAAATGATGGTAATATCAAGTCATGTTCATGGATTATCAACAAGAAACCGCTTGGGATTTACGATTAAACCTTTTGGGCACCCCTATAAGGGTACACCCAATGTTTTGGATAGTCACGGCTATTCTGGGTTGGCCCTACTTCACCATGACCAATGACTTTACAGTATTACTAACCTGGATAATGGCGGTATTCTTTTCCATACTGGTTCATGAACTAGGCCATGTTTTTATAGGAAAATACTTCGGAACCCAAGGCTATATTATACTGCATGGATTTGGTGGAGTGGCCATAGGTAGTAACAATTTGTCAAATCGATGGAAAAGGATAGCCGTAACGCTTGCAGGCCCCGGAATACAACTCTTACTTTATGCTTTCATCTTTTTCGTATCAGAATCAAGGGTAATCCCTCACGAAAATGATGGCCCGTGGTTAAAAGTAAATCTATTTATTGGATTTCTACTTTTCATAAATTTGTACTGGCCAATATTAAACCTTTTACCAGTATTCCCGCTGGATGGCGGGCAAGCATTGCGCGATTTCCTAAGCTTGTTTTTAAGATCTGGAGACAAAATCACTTATACTTTATCAATAATTGTTTCTGTTTTAATGATTGTATACTTTGCCAAAACCGAGAATTTTTTCATGATTTTTCTTTTTATCATGATGGCTATGCAAAATTTTGAGCTATTCAAACGAGCTTAATTTGAACTCGAAAACTGCCGCAATTTTTTAAAAACATCTTGAACGCTCACATTTGCACTGCTGGCAAAAACCTCAGCACTCGCAATGGTACCTTCCGCAGTAAACTGAACCGTGGGCTTTGAACCTAGCTTAATCATTGCAATGGAATTCTTACCGGAAAGCACTTCGAAATAGCTTATTTCCTTAAACGATTCTGGCCCAAGATTAACTGGTGCTATTAGGGCTGGCGTACTGGTTGCAAGCACTTTGCCCTCCCAAAAACAAAGAGGTTGATGTGAACCATGCAGATACCCCTGAATCTTAATATCAGCAAACCCAGCTAGTCCATCAACTTTTGTTCCAACCCAAAAAGTAGGGCCAAAACGAACCTCAGGTTCTAATTGAGGTAATTCGTCAACAAAGTCCAACCCTCCATTTTTTTTCCAAATGACAAACGATTGCTTACTTACCACTATCATTTTAGAAAACGAATTCGCAGTAATTCCCTGGCAAATCATCGAACCAACTTTTATACCTTCCAACAAAAAAGAAATCTTCATGTTCCCTATTTTTTTAGGCAAAGCCCCAAGAGGAAAAACAATGGGAATAAAAGATTTGGAACCTTCAGTATTTGAAATTCTAGCGACCATTGTTGCGGGAATTCCTGAACCAACATCTATTGATATTGAAGCATCTAAGTTCGATAGAAATGCTGCACCGTACTTCGATGAAAGCATTGCTGAAACGGAAACTCCTTTACAGCCAGACATGAAAAATGATTGGCAGGAAACAATCTGAGAATCAAAATTACAGTGAAGGGCAGGGGTGTGAACCTCAACACTTGCTAAAAAAGCCTCTTTGCTCAAAAAAGGAATCTCAATCTCCGAGATCAATTTCTTTTTAAAATAGATCTTTGCTTTGCTATCCTTCGATAAGTTATCTA
>CAJCCR010000339.1 GCA_903960945.1 uncultured Planctomycetaceae bacterium | reverse complement strand
TTGCTGCGAGAAGGGCCCAGCCTTGCCGCCGATCACCAACCATTTCACCGAAGGTGAGGCACAATGCAGCCGGGATCAACAAAATTGACAGCACTTGCACCAGGTTCGAGACCGGTGTCGGATTCTCAAACGGGTGCGCACTGTTTGCATTAAAGAAACCTCCACCATTCGTGCCGAGTTGTTTGATTGCCACTTGAGACGCAGCAGGACCAGTGGCGATCTTCTGCATTGTGATGGGTTTACCTTCTGAAGTGGTAGTCGGTTCCAGCACTGCAACTTCTCGATAAGGGGAGAATGTTTGCACCACACCCTGCGAAGCGAGAATAATCGCCAGCCCCAGAGAAAGTGGCAAAAGGATGTAAATCGTTCCCCTTATGAGATCAACCCAGAAGTTACCAAGTAAAGTTGTTTCTTGGCGAACGAAAGCCCTGATCAATGCAACCAAGGCAGCCATACCTGCCGCAGCCGACATAAAGTTTTGAACTGTAAGTGCCAACATCTGCGTAAGATAACTCATCGTCGATTCACCACTATACCCCTGCCAGTTTGTATTTGTTCCGAAACTGATGGCGGTATTAAATGACGAATCGGGGGAGACTGCGTCTAAAGATTCGGGATTCAACGGCAGCAACGATTGAAGTCGCTGAATACCATAAACTGCGATAATGCTGACGAAACTGAATGTCAACAATGAGGATGCATATTGCAGCCAAGTCATCTCACTTTTCGAATCGATTCCTGCTACTCGGTAGAACCATAATTCTACTGGTCGAATCAACCGATCCAGCAGCGTGGGCCTGCCCAAGTATACGTTTGCCATAAACAGACCGAGTGGCTTCACGCAGGCCAGCAAAATTACTGTGAAAAGCCCGATTTGGAGAAATGTGTTGATTGTCATGAGAACCGCTCCGGCATGAGCAATGCCACTAACAAATACATGCAGAGCAACCCCGCCACTATTAAGGCGAGAAATAAAGTCCATTCCACAGTTATTTATCCGTTCTTAAAGAAGAGATCCCATTCAGCAGCAGGAATGTAACGACAAAGAAACACCCCAGAGCGAGAAGCCAAACGAAATCCATGTTTCATCTCCTGAGTCACCATCTATTAGACAATAATCTTAGCAGATTTAGTTTCAACATGGTATCAATTTTAAAGCGATAGCTTGCAAGTGTTCAGGAAATCAAATTGAGACATCGACTCAATGATGTAAGTTTTTTTCCTAACAATAAAAAAAGCCCTTCGACGGTAAAGAAGAAGAGCTTTTGATTTTGAAAATAGTCGGGGATACAGGATTTGAACCTGCGACCTCTTCCACCCCAAGGAAGCGCGCTAGCCAATCTGCGCCAATCCCCGATATTCCATTAAGTCTTTATCTGTAATAATGATACGGAAGTCAAGATTGTTCACGGTTCTTTTTCTTGACCTAGCACTAGATTCGATTTATGATGGGAATTAGATTAGTTACCCGCCTTGCGATGAATCGAGTATTAATCGAAGAAAACGCCAGCCTTAAGGTCATTTGCCTGAATAACTACCGGATTTTTGATTGGGAGAGAGTTTCATGAAGCAATATCTGCTTTTTTTGACCAGAGTTTTTGCACTTGGCATGATTGTGTTGGTTTTTTTACGATCTGACAAAAGCAATGGCCAAATGCTCGATTCTGCAATGCCTCAAACCCGATTGCTTTCGGTGAGCCCTGCCGGGGCAAAAATTGGCACAACTGTTGAAGTTTTATTTGCAGGAACTGATCTTGAAGGCTTGGAAAAGATGATTTTCAGCCATTCTGGAATAAAAGCCGAGCCTGTTTTTGAAGAAGTAAAAAAGGAAGACCCTAAAAAAGCTGATCCGAAAAAGAGCGATAAAGCCCCAGCGCCCCCTGCTGCACCAAAATTAATCAAATTCAAAGTTACTGTTCCTGCTGACACCCCTTTAGGTATTCATGATGTTAGAATTTCAGGTAAAGCAGGCATAAGCAATTCCCGCGCTTTCCAAGTAACAGACTTAAATGAAATTAGTGAAAAAGAACCCAACAACGACATCCCAGAAGCTCAAAAAATTGAGATTAACACGGTTGTCAACGGCGTTATCAGCGCCGCAACGGATGTCGACTTTTTTTCCATAAAAGGTAAAAAAGGGCAGCGCATTCTTGCAAGTTGCCTTGCTTCCAGTTTAGACAGCAAGTGCAATCCACTAGTTGAAATCTTTGACACCGAAAACCGATTACTATCCTCGAGCAAGAATTATGATGTTAATGATGCGCTTGCAGATTTCACCGTTCCCATCGATGGCGATTATATCGTCCGAGTTTGTCAATTCACTTACAACGCAGGCTCTGCAGAGCATTTTTATCGACTGATGGTTGGTACCTTCCCTTGGATTGATGCAGTGTTCCCCAATGCTGTGGCACCTGGGCAAACTGTACCCGTAACCTATTATGGTCGCAATTTACCCGGTGGTGTATTGGACCCAACTCAAAAAACAGATGGTGTAGTTCTGGAAAAAGTAAGCGCTCCCCTTGCCTGCCCCACCACTGGCGCATTGTCTTATTCCAAATACACGACGAAGATTTCCCCTCAGATGCTTTGGAATAAGGCTTTTGAAACCAGATTAAAAAACGCATCCGGATCCTCTAACGCGGTGCTTGCAACGGTTTCTGATGTTCCGGTTGTACTTGAAAAAGATGACAACGACACCATTGGTAAGGCCCAAAAAATTGCAACCCCTTGTCTAGTTTCCGGAAGAATCGACAAACGAGGCGACAAGGATTGGTATTCTTTTAGTGCCAAGAAAAGTGAAAAAGTCTTGATCAAACTGGCTGGGGAAGCTTTAGGTTCCCAAGCTGATTTGTTTTTTAGAGTTGTTGGCAAGGATGGTAAAAGTGCTGTTACAGAACTTGATGATAAGCAGGATCCGCTTAACATCAAGCTTGGTTCTAACACCACCGACCCAGGCAGTTATTTGTTCAATGTTCCCGAAGATGGAGATTATTCCGTTTTAGTTGGTAGTAGGCAATCCTCCAACTTGTTTGGTGCTAGGCATCATTATCAATTAAGGTTGGCGCCTCCAGCAGAAGACTTCACACTTGTGGTAATGCCCTCCTCCAACTTTCGACCTGATGTGTTGACAATCCCAAAAGGCGGCATGAATTACCTTTCAGTGTTTGCTTTTCGTGAAGATGGCTTTAAAGGCGAAATCGTTGTCACCGCAGAAGGATTGCCAGCAGGCACCAAAGCGGAACCTTTAACAATAAATGAATCTTTGAATCGTGCGAGCTTAGTAATTCTCGGCGAAGAGAATGCCGCTGAAACTACTTCGATTCCAAAAATAACCGGCACTGCTACTGTGAACGGAAAAAAGTTGACCCGTGAAGCAATTCCTGTCGCCATCGTTTGGCCCTTGGTTGCTAACCAAAATATTGTTGCTATCAGTAGGGTTGATCGTGGGATTGTTGCGGAAGTAAGGGATAAAAATTTCCTGACCATGAAAGCTACGATTGATAAAAATAAAATCGTTCAGGGGGATAAAGGCACGATAAAAGTTGTAATAGTGAAGCGCGACCCGGAAATGAAAGCTGCAATCTTAGTTGAACCGGTGGATTTACCCGCTAACTTTGTCAACAACAACAAGGCTATCAGCATTGCGCCCGCTGCTAACGATGGAACCATTCCCGTAACAGTTCCTGTAACTCAAACCCCTGGTGTTTATAGCATCGTATTGCGTGGCCAGACTAATCTTGGTTTTCCAAAAGACGCCGCAGGTAAGCAAAAGGCTGCTGTAAATGTTGTTTCTGTTATTACACCACTGGAATTGACGGTTCTACCAAAGGCGTTAGGCGAATTTAGCGTTACTAATACCGGAGTCCAAGTTAAAGCGGGTGCTGAAGGAAAACTTGAACTCAAAGTTAAAAGGCTTCATAACTACGAGGGTACTTATAAAGTAGAAGTGGTTATACCGGCAAATGCAAAAGGTATCGTTCTAGAACCTTCAGAATTTGCAATCAATTCTGATGCAACTCAGATTAAAGTAAAAGTGGCTGCGGATGCCATGCCTGGGCCTAGAAATGATATTGTGTTAAAATTCAAAGGAATGTTTCTGGGCAAGGATGAAGTGATTGCGGAACTTAAGGCGAATATCAGCGTGGTTAAGTAAGGGCTTTCCTTTAACAAGGGGTTTATCATGTTTCGATTAGCAATTGGATTGTGCTTGTTTGGTTTTAGTTCAGCAATGGCAGCCGATGAACCAAAAAAATCTGCCCCCATTAAGGCGATTGATGTTGTTGAACTTAAACGAACCGAACCGGTAACCTACGACAAAGATATCGAACCGATTTTGGTAAAGAAGTGTAACTTCTGCCATAGCGGTAATATCAAAGAAGGCAAACTGGATATGGGAACCTTCGAAGCTTTGATGAAAGGCGGAAAAAAGGGTACTCCATTAGTGGCAGGCAAAGCTGCAGACAGTTTGATTTATCAGCTTTCAGGCAAAACAACCCGCCCTTCCATGCCGCCTAAAAGCGAAGAACCTTTAACCCCAGAAGAACTTGCCTTATTAAAACTTTGGATTAATCAAGGCGCCAAAGCTCCTGGTGCCGCCAGAGTTAAACCTAAAGTTATCGTCTCTTTACCCCCTGCTACCGTTTACCCTGTTCGTGGTATTGTCATCACTAAAGATAAAGCTAATCTTATCGCAGCCCGTGGCAACATGGTTCATGTTTATGATGCCAACACCGGAGCGCTTATTCGAAATTTAGAAGCAAAGAATTTGGTTAGCCCTGATGGCAAACCTGCAAAAGCGTCTCACATTTCTATAGTTGAATCTTTGGCAATTAGCCCTGATGGCAAATTGCTTGCCAGCGGAAGTTTCCAAGAAATCCGGATTTGGGATGCTGCAACAGGCGCTGAAGTAAAGCGAATCGACGGTTTTGCAGACCGGGTGGTTGCACTAACTTTTTCGCCTGACAACAAGTTGCTTGCAACGGCTGGTGGCGCACCTACAGAAGATGGCGAAGTTAAAATTTTTGATATTGCTACCGGTAAACAAATTATTGATATCAAGGGCGCACATAGTGACACTGCTTTTGGTGTTGCGTTTAGTCCAGATGGAAAGATGCTTGCTTCTTGCGGCGCCGATAAGTTTGTTAAAATCTTTGAGGTCCCTTCTGGTAAGCTGGTTAAATCTTTTGAAGGCCATACACATCATGTAATGGATGTGGCTTGGAAAAATGATGGAAAGTTTCTTGCTAGTGCGGGTGCGGATAACGCAATCAAAGTATGGGACTTTGAAAAAGGCGAACAAGCCCGAACCATTGCAGGCCACACTAAGCAGATTTCCAGATTGCAATTCGTGGGAGTCACCCCGACATTTATTACATGCAGTGGTGATAAATCTATGAGGATCTGGAATGTTGATACCGGAGGTGCGGTCAAAACCTTCGCCAACTCAGAAGATTTTCTTTATGCACTGGCTGCAAGTGTGGATGGCACCATAGTCGCTTCTGGTGGCGAAGCTGGAGTTATTTACATCTATAACAATGCGACAGGTGCGCTTATTAAAAAACTTGGTCCTACCGGAGCTATCGAGCCAGAAAAGGCTCCGCTTAAAAAGTAGGCCTACAACTTTAATATGGATCAATTGAACCCCGGCTTTTCAAGCTGGGGTTTTTTATTCACTCTTACAATTTCAATTCAAAACTTTGTAATTGTTACAAAACTATAAGGGGTGTAATCCCTGTTAAAATGCACAAGCCTTGCCGTAAACAGTGATCATGATGGCATTTAAGCTTGAATTGAAACATAGATAAACATTTATATGCGACTTGGCTTCATTTTTGCGTTCATCCTTGCGATGTAAGGAATGGATGCAAAAACGAGGTTCAAATTTCATGAAAGCAAAACACGGTTTAGTTCTGATTTTGCTTTCGTTTCTATCCATGGGCGCATCCTATCGGACGCAAAACTTCATCATCAACGCCCCAAACCCCCAAATTGCCCAACAGGTCGGTCAATACGCAGAATATTATCGAAAACAAAAGGCAATGGAATGGCTAGGCAGGGAAATGACACCTTGGCCAGAGCCTTGCCCCGTAAAGGTACTTATTTCGTTAAACGGCGCTGGTGGCGCAACTTCCTTTGCGTTTGATCAAGGGCAGGTTTTAAGCCAAGAAATGCAAGTTGAGGGGCCACTCGATCGAATCTTGGTGAGCGTTCTGCCACACGAAATCACTCATACAGTTTTTGCTTATTATTTCCGCACCCCCGTACCTCGTTGGGCTGATGAAGGCGGTTGCGTTCTTTCGGAAGATGATCTCGAAAAACAGCGACATGATTCCATGACAAGGGATATTCTTTCGACGCCCGGCAGAAAAATCCCTTTACGAAGATTGTTCACCATGACCAAATATCCCAATGATGTGATGGTCCTTTATGCTGAAGGGTTTTCCGTAAGCGAATACCTTGTTTCGCTTGGTGGGCGACAAACTTTTCTTGCTTTTGTTGCTTACGCAATGAACTACGGCTGGGATAATGCAGTTAAGGCTTATTACCGATTTAACAGCATTGAAGAACTGGAAGAACGCTGGATTGCTTACCTTCGAAATAACCGGCCAGGCCAGGCACCAGGATTACTTGCTTCAAATGGCCCCCGAGGCAACGAGACTTCCACCATCCAAAGCTTGGCAGTAACCCGACAAACATACCCACCTAGTCAGCCTGTTTTGGAAGCACCGATGCCAGTATATCGAGGCACCGCACCGAACCAGCCTGCATCTGAAGATTATTCGAACCCTTCGATTCGGCCCGCAACACCATCCGCATCTTACAATCAGCCTCAGCAATATTACGCCCAGCCACAACAATCCCAGCAATCACAAGGCGGAATCAGCTTGGGTGCGCCCCAGTCTGTAGGCCAAGGGAGCCGTTAGTCTTTCTTAATCCAAGTATTTCTCTTTGGCTTCCTGGCTGAGCGTTTGAATTTTTCTAAGTATTTCTGCTGATGGAAATCGTGCAAAATCAAAATCGATTTTCCAAGTATTGTTTTCATTGGTGATCTGCACATTTCGCAAATAGCCCCGCGGCGATTTACTCATGATCTGCTTTCGAACTTTTTGTTTGTTGATTTCAACCGTGTTGAAACAATTGCATTTCTGCCCTGCTTGAAAACTTTCCCAATGCTTCATTACATTGGCGGCATAGGGGTCACTAGGAGAAAGTCTTTCCAGCGCTTCTCGCAAATAGGGCAACGCCTGATCTGATTTTCCTTGATGCAAATACACAATACCAGTGATGCCCTTGGCCCTTAGTGTGCCAACAAGATCATCTGTTTTAAACGCTTGTTCCGTGGCAAGCCTAAGCCAATGAAGTGCTTCTGGGAATTTTTGCACTTGATCAAGAAGCATGCTGAATTGAAACATTGCTTGAAAAGATAGTTCAGGGTCTGCAAGCGAATCAAGCTCCCTAATGCATTGCAGGTAAGTTTCTAGCGAACTGCTTAAATCGAAACCTTCGGCATGGGCAAGTGCTATCGCTAACTTCATCTGGATTTTATCAAGCGTAGTGGCAGTCGAAAAATACTCGATCTGCGATTTTATAACGCGGATGCGATCATCATGCCTTTCAAGTGTGCCAAGCAGATTAGCAATTTCCGAATCAGTCCTGAGTTTTTGAACTATACTCGCATGGTGCGAAGATTCAAGGAATTCGCGAAGGTCTTCCAGTACTTCCAGCAAGATTACCGGATCGCTTTCAGGCGCCCTGATGATTACAGCAGAAACCAACTCTTCCAGTTGCTCAGCGTTGATTTCTCCTAAAGAGGTAAACGCTTTAGTTGATGTTGAAATGGTTTTTTGAATCTCTGCGTGTAGCGCTGATGAGCGCCAATAAAAGCCCTTACGCAATGATTCTACAGCGGTTTTTGATTGCGTGATTTGTTTTTCTGCAGATTCAATATCGCCTAGATAAAGGCTGAATTGGGCAAGATGATAAAACAACCTGCACTGGTCTTCAGGGGTGATTTTCAGCTTGCAGCATTTAAGCAGTTCTTTACGTGCTGGCTCGATTTGCCCGGTTTGCGCAATCAACAACGCCAGTTGAGTTACCAAAGTAAGATGAATCTCAGGCGTCGATATTTTTTCAGCGAGTGCACAAGCCTGCTTGAATTTAGTTATAGATCGATCTTGTTCGCCAGTCCACCACAGAACCCACCCATGTTCTTTGAGGGCCTCGAGCACT
>CAJCCR010000338.1 GCA_903960945.1 uncultured Planctomycetaceae bacterium | reverse complement strand
GATTTTAACCTTACCCATGACACGGATAACGGGAAGAAGTGGTGCAAGGGTTTGTTGATCGTGCCAGTTATGATCTGAGATTTTCAGATGCCCCGGCCCCACGACTCCTTCGCCCAAGGTGGCGTCCATTCCAACCCATGCATTTTGTACATAGACTTCAGTCCACATATGAAACCCCAGTTGAGGCGTGCGGGTTTTGGAATCTTCCACATACACCAACCCTAATGCGGTGCGCGAGGGAATCCCTGCAGCCCTGCACATGGCTGCCATCAGCATGGCGTGTTGTCTGCAATCGCCTTGAAGATCTTTTGCGATTTGTGCTGCGGTGGCAAAACCTACGGAGCTAGAGCCCTTCATGTTGTCGAATACAAACCGTTCGATTTTACGCGCCTTCTTTAATTCATCGGTTTCATCACCCACTGCTTTGGCGGCGAGTTCCTTCACCTTGGCATCTGCGCTTTCGAGAAAGTAGCTTGAATCGAGAAAATCTTTCGCAGGTTGTTTTTCTTCAAGCCCTACATTCCCCAGCACTTTAAGTTCGAACCAGCCGTCCTCCAGCTTTTTAAGTTTCTGTCTGCCATCCACGGTAAATGCGGAAGCGCCTTCCATGTTTTCAAGTTTAAACTGGTAGGTGACTTCTTCACGGTGGTGGACATCGCGGATTTTTTTATCCAGCGTGATCATGGTGTTAAGGCCGATATCGGGAAGAACTGCTAAGTCGCCATCGTCTTTTTGGGCAAATTCTTTAGTGGTGCGATAGAGAAAGATGTTGCCTATGCCCGGAAGCTCCATCACCGAGCGCCTAGGGATGAAATCATCGCCCACCCAGGAAACCATTTTGGGAAGTTGCAGGGCGCTGCCAAAGATGGTTACTTTATCGGGTGCGACTTCGTAGCGCATGAGGCCCACTTTTTCACGGGTAGCTTTTGCAGGATTCTTTTTGTCCGTTTCGAGGAAGTCCACTTCTTCTTTCGGAAAAAGCTCGGCTTGCATACGAACCGTTTGCATCAGGCTTGGTTCAAAGTTCAGATAGTCGAACTTGGTGCCCACCTTGGCTTTCATCAACAACGGGAGTTTTTCTTGTTTGTAGACACCAATGGCTTTGTCGTTCCAATTTAAAGCACGAGGTTCGGCAACTCCTGGCACTTTCAGCCAAAGTTTGCCATCTTTCACTTCGCCTTCCTGAATTGCTTGGCCCTTATCGAGGTGCTGAATCATGCGGAAGGATTTGATTTTACCCTCTTGGTCTTCAACCATTTCCGTATCCATTTTCATTGCGACAACAGATTTGTAGCGTTTAAGCATGAGTTGCATTTCGAGTCGGGTTTCAAAATGTTTTGTGCCATCGGGCTGGACGATTTCTTTGACGGTCGAATGGAAGTTGCCACAGCGTGTGCCTTCGAGGTAGGCAGCATCCCAGTTATCTTGAATGATGGTGGTTTTAGGAGTTTGAGCCAGGCAAAGCGAGAAGCAAAGAAGAATGCAGGGGATGGTAAGCAGATATTTTCGCATGGTTGCTCCAGAGAGTATTGGGGCCCGAAGGCATAGTTCCATAGTATCTAATTCTTTGCAGCTCACAAGAAAAAGTACGGATAAAATCTGGTTGCGCTGATATGAAAACATGATGAAACTAAGAAACTCAGCCTTCGTTTGATTAATTACCACTATAGTAACACTATGGTACATCAATTGGAAATCAGTGAATTTTTAGAGCAATCGCAGGGGCATCTTGCACTCGATGTAAGAAGCGAGGGTGAGTACGAACATGGGCGCATACCCGGGGCGGTCAACCTCCCTTTGTTCAATAACCTTGAGCGCGAAATTGTGGGAACTGCGTATAAGCAAAAAAGCAAACGAGAGGCAACCCTGATAGGGCTCGATTTTGCGAGCAAGAAGATGGCCGACTTTGTGCGTTTCATTCAACCCAAGTTGAAAGACAACAAGGTATTTGTCCATTGTTGGCGTGGCGGTATGCGTAGCGAAAGCATGGCATGGTTGTTTAATCTTTTTGAACATGAAGTGTTTATTCTTCAGGGCGGGTATAAATCGTTTCGTAATCATGTGCTGGAAGTTCTTGATAAAACTCTAAATTACGTGGTGCTTGGGGGTCGGACCGGCTCGGGTAAAACTGCAATCCTTCAGCGTTTAAAATCCCTTGGAGAGCAAGTCATTGATCTTGAAGGGTTGGCGCATCATAAGGGTTCAGCGTTTGGCGGCCTAGGGCAATTGCATCCACAGCCCTCCAATGAGCAATTCGAAAATCTTCTTGCTATGCAATTGAAAGAGTTTGATTTGGAACGCAGGGTTTGGGTCGAGGATGAAAGTCGTTCGGTAGGCAAAGTCATACTCCCCGAATTGTTTTGGAAAAGGTTATCGCTGGCCCCTTCGATGATCATCAATCTGCCTTTTGATGTGCGTGTTGAAAGATTGAAAGCGGATTATGGTGAAAACGAAGTAGAAGGGCTGCGAAATTCGATCAACAATATTAAGAAAAGATTAGGACCAGATTGTTCTGAGAAAGCGCTTTGTGCGCTTGAACAAAAAGATTTTGCTGGAGTAGCCCGGCTAGTTTTAGGTTATTACGATAAGCTTTACGATAAGGGAATTGCCAACAAGTTGAACCCTAATGTCCGCCATCTGGATTTTGCAACCGATCAAATCGATCATATCGCTAAACAGCTGCAAGAATCTGATTTAGAGTCTTTGATTGCTATAAAGCGATAAAAGCAGGCAGAAGAGGCTTTAATGATTAATCGTTAAAGTCGTTAATATTGCAGAAAAAGCCCAACTATTAAGTTTTGGGCCATTATTGACGATATTAGTTATTGCTTGTATCAACCCCAAAAGGTAGAATTTAAGCATATAGGTTTTGGATGTCCCGCCTTATTAAAGATCATGCCTCCCCCGCCTATAAATGGAGATCACACCATGGAACAAAAATTTGAAGGAACTCCGAAATCGGAAATCCGCAGCGATGGCCCTAAGCTTTTGCGTTCTGAAGTTACCAACGACTGGG
>CAJCCR010000337.1 GCA_903960945.1 uncultured Planctomycetaceae bacterium | reverse complement strand
CCCAAATCAAGCATGAAGGCGATTGGCAACCCGCGCCCCTTGCCATGCGAAACCTGATGGCGGATGTGCGCAAGTCGGGGCTCGATGTTTCGCTTGAAACCATCCCTTTACCTCTTGCTTCCGATAACATCGTCGATTTTCGTTTCCTTTATATGCATGGTAGAAGTGCATTTAACTTCCAAAAGCAGCAGATGAATCAGTTGCGCTTCAACCTTGAAACTGGGGGCGTACTTCTTGCAGATGCTTGCTGTGGTGCAAAGTCTTTTGATACTTCTTTCCGAACCTTCATGGATCAACTTTGGGAAGACAAGAAATTGAAATTGCAACCCATACCCTTGACAGATGAGCTTTACAGTCATCAATTGAATGGAGAAGCTTTGCGTGAATTACGCTGTAGAAGAGAGGGCGCTGATGGCAGGCCTGAATCTGGGTTCAAAAATGTGGCACCCTTGTTGGAAGGTATCAAACTGAACAACAGATGGGTCGTGATTTATAGCAAATATGATCTCGGTTGCGCCTTGGAAAAACACAAGTCAACCGATTGCCTTGGTTACGATTATGATAGTGCCTTAAAGCTTGGTAAGGCGGCTGTCTTTTATTCACTCAAGCGATAGTGCGAATAATTTTTTCGTCAGGGAGTTTTCAGAAATGGATAGTTGGTTCTTGCCTGTTGGATTTCGGTTTTGTGGGCTACATAGCGGCCTTCGCCCAGATCCTTTAAGAAAAGATCTCGCATTGTTCTTCTCCGATTTTCCCGCCTCTGCTGCGGGGGTTTTTACCACCAATAAAGTTAAGGCTGCACCTGTTCACCTTTGCAAAGAAAGGCTTCCCTCTGATCTCATCCGCGGCATTATCGTTTGTTCGGGCAATGCCAATGCCTGCACAGGAAAGAAAGGCATGGACGATGCCCGAAAGATGGCAAGTGTTACTGCAGAGGTAAACAAGTGCGAAGATAAAGAGATTCTTGTTTGCTCTACTGGAGTTATAGGCAGGCATCTGCCCATGGATGTAATCGAGGTTGGTATCCGAAAGACACCTGAACTGCTTAGCGATTCCGCAATGTCGCTTAGCGATGCTGCTCATGCGATTCTTACTACAGATACAAAAATTAAAGTTGTGACAAAAGAAATCACCATTAACGGAAAACAAGTGGTGGTTGCTGGCGTAGCCAAGGGCGCAGCCATGATTGGCCCAAACATGGCTACAATGCTAGCCTTTGTTTTTACCGATGCTGAAGCTTCCGATGGCGAGCTGGCTTCCCTTATTACTGATGCATCGGATAGGTCGTTTAACTGTGTGAGTGTTGAAGGCCACACCAGTACGAATGATAGCCTTATTATTCTCGCCAACGGTGCTTCGGGCGCTGGAAAAATGCTGGGTGGTGATTGGGATGCTTTTGTTGCGGTGGTAACCGAGGTTTGCTGTGAACTGGCAAAAGAAATTGCAATTGATGCAGAGGGTGCCAACCATCTTGTAACTATTACGGTGGAAGGTTTACGGGATGACAAAGAAGCCAAAAAGATTGCCAAGACTGTTGCTGAAAGTGTGTTGGTGAAGACTGCGATTTTTGGCGCAGATCCAAATTGGGGCAGGGTGGTTTCTGCTGCTGGGTACGCAGGTGTTAACTTCGAAGAAAAAAATCTTTCCCTTTGGATGGGTGAAATGCTTCTTTATAAAGATGGCACCCCCGTGGACTTTGATCCCAAGGTTGCTTCCGATTATCTTAGAAACAATCGCAATGTAACTCTAAGGCTGCTTTTCAATCTCGGGAAGGGGAAATGCACTTTTCAGACTTGTGATCTAACTCAAGAATATGTGCGCTTGAATGCTGACTACACAACTTAATATTCGGGCGTGACTTCTTCGCCATTGCGGGTAACCAACGCTGCAACCACTTTAATGCTGGTGCCAGATTTCAACATCGAAACATGGGCATCGCAAAATAGCGCTGCAGCAGCGTTATTGTGAAATCCATAAAGTTCATGCTTATTATAACAGTTGACTGCGCACGGGCCGTATTGGTCAGAGCCATCTTCTTTTGAACCATCAAGATTGATAAAGCAATTAGGTATGGCCCACCCAGCAGGTCCGGTTTCTTTACCGGTATATCCCAGCGTGTTCCAGAATTGCGGCCTTCCTGCGACTTCACCTAATAATATTGTTTGTGATAATCCGTCTTTGATGTCTGAAAATGTGCAAGGGCGGTCTTCCCCAATCGGGCCCAGCGGATCACCTTTCCACGGGGCTAGCACCCCCAATGCAATCAACCCGGCATCTACATCATAAATGATGGTGTAATCGCAAACACCATAACTCAAATTGAAATACTTGCTAACTCTGCCGCCTGGAGCGTTTTGGCAGACAAACATATTCAGTGTTTTTGATACATACGGTTGTACAGCGGGATCATCCCAAGCGGTGGTTCTTGGCAAAGCTTTTGCTAGTGCCTCCTGCTCGATATAAGGCAGAAGAAACATTGGCCAAGCCTGGGGCTGAGGTGCGGTAACCGAACCCGGTGGCAAGCTTCCATGGGTGGAATGATAGTTTTGAAATGCAAGCCCGAGTTGCCTAAGGTTGTCGATGCAAGTGATTTTGCCTGCAGCATTTCTTACTTTCTGAACCGCAGGCAGTAAAAACCCAATCAGAATTGCAATGATTGCAATCACAACAAGTAGTTCAATAAGGGTAAAAGCCCATTTTTTACGGCTAATCATTATGCTTTAACTCTGTTTAAGCTGCCTACCCATTAAAATAGTAATTCAATCGGGCCAAACCCTTGCGATAACATTATTTATAAGCCATAATAATTATACCACCGATGCAATAATGGTTCTATTCATGCCTTTATTTAAAAACAATCTGAATCGCAGACAGCTTCTAACTGTTGGAGCAGCAGGCATAGCGGGCCTGACTTTACCAAGAATATTAAGCGCCTCGAGTAATCGTGCTGGGGTAACATCAGCTACCAAGGCGGATTCGTGCATTGTCATTTTTTTGAATGGTGGCTCAAGCCATCTTGATATGTGGGACATGAAACCCGATGCCCCCGCAGAGATTCGCGGTGAATTTAAACCGATAGCGTCTTCCGTTCCAGGATTAATGTTGGGTGAACATCTGCCTGGGTTGGCTAAGGTGATGCATCATGCAACGCTGGTTCGATCCATGCACCATTCGGTGAATAATTCGCATGCTGCTGCCGTATACACCTCGCTTACCGGCCACGACCGCGGGGAAAATGGCGGAGGTGCAAAGCCTACCGATATTCCCGCAATGGGATCGGTGCTTGCGAGATATCGGCCGCCATTAGGCGCATCCGTACCCTTTGTATCAATGCCTTATGTAACTAAGGAAGGCGCAGGGGGCCCGCCACAACCTGGTTTTTTTGGTGGAATACTAGGCCGATCATTCGACCCGATGTTTGTACTGCGTAATCCCAATGATTCAGATTTTGGGTTGCCTGAGCTAACTTATTCTCCGGATGTTGATGGGTCGCGTATGGGGAAACGCCGTTCGCTTATCAACGCCCTTGGTAAATCTAACTCCAATAATTTAGGCGATCTCGATGCCTACCAAGCCAAGGCCTTTGATCTTCTTTCTTCAGAAAGAACCCGAACCGCGTTCAAGATCGAGCAAGAGCCTGACAAGCTTCGTGAAGCCTATGGCAGGAATATTTATGGCCAGAGCGTTTTGCTTTCGCGCAGATTGATCGAAGCGGGGACTAGGCTTGCATGTATTTCTTGGGCGCCCGATGCCAATGCCACCTGGGATACTCATGGCAATAACTTCAAGAAACTAAAGGGTGAGTTGTTGCCTCAGTTTGATATGGCAGTTTCTAGTTTGATTACTGATTTGGAATCGCGAGGAATGCTCGAGCGCACGATGGTTGCAGTTCTGGGTGACTTTGGTCGAACTCCAAAAATCAACGCTAATGCAGGCCGTGATCATTGGAATTTTTGTTACTCACTTATGATTGCAGGTGGTGGGTTTAAAAAAGGTTTTGTCTACGGTGCAAGCGATAAGATAGGTTCGAATCCCAGCCTGAACCCTTTGGTTCCTGCGGATATTATTTCGACTATTTATCATTGTCTGGGTATTTCGAATGAGCTTGAAATCACAGATCGTCTGAATCGCCCGCAAGCACTTTGTCCTTGGGGTAATCCTGTAAAAGAATTGCTTTCCTGATTATTGCTTAATTGGGTCTTTAAGTTCCATACACGAAAACCACAATACAACTACGCTTGAAATCAACGAAGTCGCAATACTGGACAGGGGTAGTATTTTTCCACCTTCCCAGGCGTTCATCCACGCAGTTGGTGGCGGAAATTCTTTTATTGTACCCATTAAATCGCTTAAAATAATGCTGAAGTCGATGGGTTTTGGTAATGCCCAGTAGGCAATATCGATCAACCAAATTGCCACTCCTGATGAAGATTCTGCAGTAGTTGCGCTAAGGTTGCTAATGCGGGCTTGATTCACCATCCAGCAGATGGCCCAGAATGCAATCGAACCTATGATTGCCACCATGGTGCTTCTGCTCCATGTGCCAAGAAACACCGAAGCAGGATAAAAACAAATAAATTGGACAACTAATATTGCGAATGACCAAAGGAATAATCCATTCCAAACATTGGTTGCAAGACCAAGTGCAATCCAAGAACCGCCTATCAAAATGATTCCATGCAGGCTTAGCACTATAACGACCGAGAATGTTTTCCCGAGGAGCATAAAGCCCGTGGATAAGGGGCGAAGGCGTAGCATGTTCCACCAGAAACCTTGTAGGAATTCTGGAATGAACGCCGCAGTCCAGATCAATGCGAAGATCAAACCTACCGCATCTGAAGTGAAGAAGACTAGCATGGATTCAAAGTATCGAACGGCGTTTTCTCTAAACTTGACCCAGGGTATTTTGACTGCACCAAACAAAAGCCTGATCTCCCCCTGAATTAGGGGGATTCCAGATTTTTCAAGTTCTTCCTTTCCTACGCGTGCTGCTTCTTCTACTGGTGCTCGCTGTGCAATTTCATAACTTGAAGCTTCGGGTATGTTCGTAAACCTAACCGTTCCTGCCAAAGTGATAATCATTGCAGAATAAAAAAGAAGCAGCGGGAAAAGATGTGATACAACAGCCTGGCGTAATGATTCGCCTGTGAAGCATTTCATGATTTGGAGAAATTGTGATCCGGTCATTTGGGTTATCCAATTGGTGTCGTGTTGGCGCAAGCTAGTTGCATCGCTTTTTGAAGGAAAGGGCCTTGGCTATTCCCACGCCAGTTTTCAATTGGTTCATCTCTTAGTATTTTTCCATTCGCAAGTAAGATAATCCTGTCGCAAAGGGCTTCAATTTCTTCAAGTTCATGAGAAACTAGAATCACACTTCGGCCTTGTTGGCGCCAATCGATTAATAGATCCCGAACTTTTTGCCTAGCATCGAAGTCCAATCCTTCGAGAGGTTCATCGAGAATTAGCAAAGTGGGGGTTGCAAGAATAGCCTGAGCAATTAAAAGCCTCTGGGTCATGCCCCGGGAAAATCCTCCAACACTTTGTTCTTGTCTGTCTTCCAGCCCAACCTTGGTCAATGCTTCAATTATCATTCGGGAAAGGTCTTCTGATGCAATGCCTGAAAGTGAACCAAGGATATGTAAAATGGCGGTGGGTGTTAGGTGCGAGGGAAAAATGGGGGATTCTAAAACCGCACCAATGTGCTTCAAGGTTGAACGATCTGAAACTGGTTTTGAAAACCTTGTAATGGAACCAGAGTCGGGTTTGATCAAACCCAACGCAAGTTTCAAGAGAGTAGATTTCCCGGCACGATTGGAACCAACCAGCCCAATGATCGCACCCTTGGGTATACTCAAGCATAGGTTGTCCAATGCCTGAATCTTCGATTTTCGAATCGTTTTGAAAGCCTTACTGACATTCTCGATTTTCAAAATACATTCGGTCATAGTGTGTTTGTAGCTACCTTTTGATTGATCAGCACAATCGAAACCGCAATGAAAACTAAGGTTTTAGCCAGTGAGCTATTCAACCAGAGTGATTTGAATCCCGCTTTGCAATACCCTTTCAAAGGCACTTCGGATTTTTTCGATGCGCTCGTTATAGTTTCCAATGATAATCTTTTCGCTGTTCAACGTGGTTGATCCTGCAGGCGAGGTGTTTCCTTTGATCTGGCATTTTACCAGAAAGTCCATTGCTGCTGCGGTGCCTGTGCTTGTGCTGTTGGTTTCAAAAAGTTGCCCGAATGCAATGCTGTGTACGCTGACTGGGTTTTTGATGGTTGAGAAACCAGTTGGGTTTGCAGTGGTAAGGTTGCACACATATTGCAAAGTGTTTAATGCAGAGGTAGCGTCAGCTCCAGAACTACCCGCATCGGAGATGCCAGTAAATTTGGAAAGGTAAGCGCCACCTGATTGGAAAGTACCACTGGCATTGCTTGTTGGTTGCCCATCGGTTTCAAAGATAATCATTTTGTTTGCACCTTTTCTTCCATTAAAACCAGTTGCGCTACTGAACTGATTGTAGGCTGCCATGAAGGACATTTCCGGATCGGTCCCCCCATCCGCATTGGGGATTTCCCCTGAAGATTTGTTGTCCCATTGGCCAGAATCAATGCCGCCAGAATTAGAAATTGTCCCGAGATAAGAGGAATTGAAATTGCTACCGTAAGGCCGGATTTCTGCATTTGGATCACTTAAACTATTTAGAAGAGAATAAGGGTAAAAAAGTGCGTTACTCATGCGGGTGAAATCTTTGCCCATCGGAACCCGTGCGACATTGTAATTGTCCAGGGTCGAAAAATAGATGAGAGCAGCCTGATCGTTGGGGTGATTTTTTTGAATGTCAACAAGAGCGGATTGAATTCCCGCCTTGAGTTGCCAGGTTGCTGATTCATGGGCGGTACCAGGCAGCCAATTTCTGTAGATTCGATAATCCGATAAAAACGAAAGGAAAGATACAGGCCCAAACCAGAAGTTTAATCTGGGATGAATGGGGTTATCGTTGTAATGCATGTATGGCGCTGGATTGGCAGTGAGGCTTGCCTTAGCGGTGATTTTAGTAGTGCCGTAGGCAGTGGTGTTTTGCCCATAAAGAATTTCAGTCTGATTTCCTGCACCAATCACATAATCGATATAAGCGCGCCAGAATTTTTGATCAAGTGTGCCACCTGTATCTGGGATGGTTGTTGGGATTGCGCTGTAGTAAAGAACTCTACCAGCACGCATATTATCTGGGAATACTTTGGGGCCAGAATTAATCCAGTTCATTACCGCAGTGTAATTAATCTTGTAGCTTGTTGTACTTGCGGTGCGAAACCTGCCGTTGGTTGTGCTGAAAAGCAAGGAATTGTCATCGCATGGAGTCGTGCTGTTAGAGCCATAAAAGAAGAATTTTTTGCGCCAATCGTTTGCAGCTCTGGGGTCGGGTGGCCACATGTAAAAAGTTTTACCATAGTAGCCTGGCCCCATGGTAAAGCCTTGAAAATCAGTATACCCAGCAGACTCAAACGCTACATTTTTGGCATGAGTGTTGGCTTGAGCAGTCGTATTACCAGAAACATATTGTTGGACGGTGGAAGCGTAAGGGGTCCCCGTATTATTAGGAACTGCACCCAGGTTGTAGCCATTGGTTTTGGGCCAGCGATCGCCCCCCATGCCAGTGGAGGAGCTTGTAAATTTGACAGGGGTATCTGATTGAGTTTGAAAATTCTCCGGGGCGGGCAGGGCGAAATTGGTAGGAGTGGTGCGCCAATTGTAGGGCGTAAGTGGTCTGTGAAAAGCACTTATGTATGAGCCATCTGCCTGCTTGCAATAAAAGTCTTTTACAATTGGGGGCCCATCATCTGTTTCGATGGTGTGGTTGTTGGGGGCAGAATCGCCGTATTGGCTCGTGCGTTGCATCACGGAAGTAATTGCTGACCATGGTCCAAATCTTGGGATATTCGGGTCAGGATTCATGGATCCTGAAATTGAGCCATTAGTGGGATAGGCAGGAATACTGTTGAAGCGCATGGAACCAGAATAATCCAGAATAATGGCTAAATCTCTGGGGCGGTGCACAGCGGTTGCTGAAGCGGTTGCAGAAAAAGCAGAGTAATTGAAGAACTTTGCAAGAGAAGTTGGCTGACTAAAAGTAACATCTGTTTTCACAGCACTCCAGTTTTCAGTTGCTGGCTTGCTGCCTGTAAAGATAGTCTGAAACTTGCCTAAAACTGCATCGTAATTGTAATAACCAACTTGAGTCGTTATTTGGCTTGCTTGAAGAGTTTGCCCCATGATTGTTGATGCTTGAATTGTGCTTAATGCTAGCCCATTTACTGCAGCCCTGTTGTTATCGGTGCCGGTGTCACCAGTCAAACCACGCGAGCCTGAAAGTGCTGCTGCATCTGCAGCGCTTTGG
>CAJCCR010000336.1 GCA_903960945.1 uncultured Planctomycetaceae bacterium | reverse complement strand
GGGATACATCGGTGCTGGTGGAAAAGATTCTAAGGAATTAATTTGTGCTTCAACTGCTTTAGAGCTTTTACAGGCCTGTGCACTTGTTCATGATGATGTGATGGATGCATCTGACACTAGACGTGGCAAACCTTCAATTCATAAAAGATTTGAAACTATGCATCAGGAATCTAAATGGTTGGGTGATAAAAAACAATTTGGTGGCGGCGGAGCAATTTTATTAGGTGATTTATTACTTTCCTGGGCTGATGAAATGTTAATGAATTCAGGACTACCAACGCAGGATTTGTTTAGAGGAAAAAAGATTTACGATCTGATGAGAACAGAATTAATGGCTGGGCAATATTTAGATATCTTTGAACAAGCCCGCGGAGGCGGTTCAATTGAAAATGCTTTAAATGTAATTAGATATAAATCTGCCAAATACACAATTGAAAGACCCCTTCACTTAGGTGGAGCTCTTGCTACAGATAACAAACAAATTTTACAAACCTACACAGATTATGGACTTCCTCTTGGTGAAGCTTTTCAATTAAGAGATGACGTGCTGGGAGTATTTGGTGATCCATCAGAAACTGGAAAACCTGCCGGAGATGATTTAAGAGAAGGCAAAAGAACAGTTTTAATTGAAATGACTTATCAAAAAGCTAATGATGCTCAAAAGAGTGAATTGAATAAACATTTTGGTAAAGACTTAGATGACCAAGGTGTAGCCACCTTGCGAGAAGTCGTCACAGCAACCGGAGCCTTAAGCGAAGTCGAATCCATGATTTCTAATCTTTTGAACCAATCCCAGCAGGCTTTGACTGAGGCAAATGTCACAGCCCAGGCTAAAGAAGCGTTTTCCGAGTTGGCACTTGCCGCAACTTCTAGAAGAGTATGACCATGACTTATTCACCAGCCAGATTGATTCCCGGTCGCATGCGAACCGTTAAGGGTCCAACAGATCATGTGGTCATTGTTGGTGCAGGTTTAGCAGGTTTATCAACTGCACTTCGTTTAGCCGGTAAGGGAAGAAAAGTAACTGTTATTGAAAAAGAATCAGTTCCTGGTGGAAGAAACGGTTTGTTAGTAAAAGATGGTTACCACTTTGATACAGGTCCATCTGTTTTAACAATGCCAGATTTAATTGCTGATGCATTTGATTGTGTTGGCGAAAATATGCACGACTGGTTAGATTTAGAACCAGTATCTCCTCTTTATCGCGCTTACTATCACGATGGTTCTCAATTAGATGTTCATGCCAATCCACAAAGGATGGCTCAAGAAATTGAAGAAGTAATTGGTGCCGATGAAGCTAAAGGTTACTTAAAATACGTTGATTTTGTTTCCAAACTTTATCAATATGAAATGAAAGATTTCATTGATAGAAATATTGATTCTCCCCTAGATCTACTTACTCCTAATTTGGCAAAATTAGTTGCTCTTGGTGGTTTTAGAAAACTTGCACCAAAAGCTCAACAATACTTAAAAGATTTCAGAACCGAAAGAGTTTATTCATTCCAAGCAATGTATGCAGGACTTTCTCCTTATCAAGCATTAGCAATCTATGGAGTTATTGCTTATATGGATTCTGTTGCTGGAGTTTTCTTTCCTAAAGGTGGCATGCATGCCGTACCTCGCGCTTTAGCCGCAGCTGCTGCAAAACATGGTGTGGAGTTTAAATACAACACTGAAATTACAAAGGTTGAAAAAAGTGGGAATCGTGCCACTGCTGTAATTACAAAAACTGGCGAAAGAATTGCTGCTGATGTAGTGGTTCTAAACCCAGATCTTCCTGTGGCTTACGAAAACTTGCTAGGCGAAGTGCCTTGGTCTGTGAAAAGACTTAAATACTCTCCTTCTGCCATGGTGTTACTGGCCGGAAGCAAAAAGAAATATCCCAATATTGCTCATCACAACATTCATTTCGGTAAAGACTGGAAGGGTGTGTTTGATGATCTAATTGAAAAAGAACAGTTCATGCAAGACCCAAGTCTTTTAGTTACCAACTCAACTCTTTCAGATCCCGAATTAGCACCAAGTGGCAAACAAATTTATTACGTGTTATTTCCAACTCCAAATACTGGTTCAAAGATTGATTGGGTTAAAGAAACCCCTCGTTACAGAGATGAAATGGTTCGAGTTCTAGAAGAACGCGGTTATGAAGGTTTTGGTGAAAACATTGAAGTTGAACATGTCACAGGTCCATTGGAATGGGAACAACAAGGAATGAAAAATGGAGCACCTTTTGCTGCAGCTCATACTTTCTTACAAACTGGTCCGTTTAGACCAGGAAATATGTGGGGTGAAAACGTTGTGTTTGCTGGTTCTGGAACTCAACCAGGAGTGGGTGTTCCCATGGTTTTGGTCAGTGGACGTTTAGCAGCCGAAAGAATTCT
>CAJCCR010000335.1 GCA_903960945.1 uncultured Planctomycetaceae bacterium | reverse complement strand
GCAGTATCAGTAAGGCCCGCGTATTTTTTATTGATGTCTGCTTTAAAGGCAGCGAACTCATCTAAAGCTTTTTTCTCAGCATCTTGCGCTTCTTTTTTTTCCATCTCTACTTTGTCAAATCGTTCTTTTAGTGCGAGGTATCTTTTGGATTGAAGAGAAGTGATTTCTTCAAAAGTGTTGCTTGGTTTTTTAGTTGCTTTGTCGAATTTTAAAGTTAAATCTTTATCTGCAGCATCTTTAAAAGCCATCTTTTCAAGCATTTCCATTCTGGTTTTTACTAATTTCAATTCTTCTTTGTTTGGATCGTATTTGGCATCTTTGGGAAGAATGGTCTCATCGTCAGCTTTTGCTCTCAATCCTTCATAAATATCCAAATCCTCGGGTTTAAATCCATTTACAGTCGAAATATAAGTCCAGTAAAGCATTGACTGAAATCTGTAGAAATCGATTAGTTTGGCTTCGTTTTTTTGAGTTGCATCAGATTTTTCTTTTTCAGCTCTAAGGGTTTCCTGTTCAGAAAAGCCAAAGTAGGTTGAAACACCTAGGCCAATGGTGGCAAGAATAAAGAATACCAGTGTGACAACCAACCCTTGTTTCGATTCACCCTTGGGTGAAGAAGAACTTCGACTTATTGCTTTAGCAGCCATGATCCATCACCTTGCTACGAAGTAAACGGTTTTAAGAAAAACCTACACATCTCCAATATGATTGTAAATCATAAGCTGAAGTAGTCAATTAATGCAAACAAGTGTTATTGGAATCATGGCTGTTTTTTTCTGCAAATCAGGATAAATCGTGTTATGGAGACCTGATAGGTACATCAATATTATAACTGGGTAAGAGTTAGGAATAAGGTGAATCCTTTGTTTTTTTTCAGTTATTCCTAGGAAAAGCTGCATGCCCGATATAAATTGCAGAAGATATCCATTTTCATTAAAGAAAGCTAAAGTTGCTCATGGGTAATAATCCCGAAACCATGTATCTGATTGATTCCATGTCTTTGATTTTTCAGGTTTTTCATGCTATCCCAAACATGACGAGTCCCACGGGGGTTCCCACTAATGCGATTTATGGTTTCACTAGGGATTTAATGTTTTTGCGAGATAAAAAACCAGATTACATTGTTTGTGGTTGGGATAGGCCTGAACCCACTTTTCGAAATGTGGCTTTTCCAGAATATAAAGCCCATCGAGATGAGGCGCCCGCTGATTTGATCATGCAATTACCCATGATCCAGCAAGTATTGGATGCCTTAAATATTCCATTGATAAGTATCGCTGGTTTTGAAGCGGATGATATTCTTGCAACGGTGGCTGAGCATGCAAAATCTAAAGGTATAAAAGTTTATCTTGTAACCTCGGATAAAGATTGTAGGCAGTTAATTGATGAAAATGTCACCCTGTACAATATTAGAAAGCATTTGGAATATGGACGGGCTGAATTACTTGCAGATTGGGGGATTACCCCTGCACAAGTGGTGGATTTGCAGACTTTAGTTGGCGATACCGCGGATAATGTTCCGGGTGCCGTTGGGATTGGGATTAAAACAGCTTCGAGCTTGTTGCAGGAATTTGGCACGATTGAAAATATTTACGCAAATATGGATAAGATCAGCGGGGTGAAGCGGAAAGAAAATCTTGCTGCATTTGCTGAAAGAATTAATTTAGTTCGCAATCTTGTCACTTTGGATCGTAACTCTCCGGTTGAATTTGATTTGGAAGGTTGGCGTTTAAGGGAAATTGATGCTGGGAAATCGATATCCCTTTTTCAGACTTTAGGGTTTCGTGGAATATTGGCACAAATAGAGAAATTATCTCCTCAAGAGCAGGGGTTATTTAAACAACAAAGCTCGGCGCCTTCTTTTATTCAGGAAACAACTCATGTTCATCCTGAAATCCCTGTGTTTACTAACAGTCGCTCTAAACTTTCGATTGATCTACCAATCAAATTAAGTGGTCAGGGTGATTGGGAATATGATTACACCCTTATTAATAACGAAAAAGATTTTGAAGTTTTGGTTAGCAAACTGCTAGAGTGCAAAAGATTTGCATTTGATACCGAAACGACTGGTTTGGACCCTTTTACTTCGAAAATAGTGGGCATCTCTTTTTCACTGGAAAAAAGCAAGGCTTGCTATGTTGCAATTCGTGCTCCCCTAGGAGAGCCCTGTTTAGATGAATCTTTTGTACTTGAAAAATTGAGGCCCATATTTGCAAATAAAGACATCCTCAAAGTAAACCAAAATATCAAATTTGATCTTTTAGTTCTTCTCGTCAATGGTACGACGACGGAGGGCGTCGCAGGCGATAGTATGATTGCTGATTATCTTTTGCATTCGGGAGAGCGAAGCCATGGGCTTGATGAGTTGGTAAAACGCTATTTAAATCATGAGATGATTTCGATTACTGAGTTAATAGGAATAAAAGGCAAAAATAAAGTTCAAAAGTTGATGAGCGAAGTAAACTCGGAGATTGTTGCACTTTATGCATGTGAAGATTCGGATGCAGCTTTTCAACTAGCCAGTTTTCTTGAAGATGAAATTTCGAAAACCGTGGTGGATGGAAGCAAGGATCGCCTACTGGAACTTTACAAAAAGATTGAAATGCCTTTGGTGAGCGTTTTGGCAAGGATGCAGTTCCGTGGGATATGTATTGATGCGGAGTTTTTGAAAATTCTTGGCGTTGAGATGGGCCTGGAGTTGGAGAGGGTTGAAAAAGAGATTCATATTCTTGCGGGCAAACCTTTTCAAATCAGTTCATTGCCCCAATTACGTGCAGTGCTTTATGATGATTTGCAGTTGCCTATGTTGAAGAAAACTGGTGTATCTAAAGAGGCAAGCACGGATCAGGAAACGCTGGAAAAACTTGCCGTTCTTGATCATCCGGGCGCGGCGATACCTAAAAAGATTTTGGAATTTAGGCAGCTAGCTAAGCTTAAAAGCACCTATGTAGATGCAATTCCTGAATTGATTCAACCTTCGACGGGTAGAATTCATGCAGCTTTTAACCAAACAGTGACTGCTACGGGAAGGCTTTCTTCCAGCACACCAAACTTGCAGAATATTCCCGTACGTAGAGAAATGGGGCAGCAGATACGAAAAGCATTTTTACCCAAAGAAGGTTGGACGCTTGTTTCTGCAGATTATTCGCAAATCGAATTAAGGCTTTTGGCCCATTTCTGTGATGATAAAAACATGATCAAAGCTTTTGAGAATGAAAAAGATATTCACTCTCAGGTGGCTTCCGAGATTTTTGCCATTCCGGAAACCATGGTTTCCCCCGACATGCGAAGAACTGCCAAGACGGTAAATTTCGGCATCATTTATGGCATTAGCGCCCATGGCCTTGCCCAGAGATTGGAAATCGATCGGTATGATGCTTCTAGATTTATTGATGCGTATTTTGCTCGTTATCCTAATGTGCTTAAGTATCAGGACGATTTACTTTCCAAGTGTAGAAGTACGGGTTACGTTAGTACAATTCTCGGTAGAAGAAGAAGGATCGATGGAATTCGAGATCGATCCACTTTTCAGCAGCGTAATCAGCCAGAGCGAGAAGCTATCAACATGGAAATACAGGGGTCTGCAGCAGATCTTATCAAGCTTGCGATGATCGGGGTCGATCAGGCTTTAAGTGAAAACAATCTTGAAGCAAAGCTTTTGTTGCAGATCCATGACGAACTTGTGATCGAATGCCCCAAATCGGAAATCGATGCGGTTAAGATGCTTTTAATTGCGGAGATGTCTTTTAAGCCCAGAAAAATGTTGAACTTGAAGGTTCCAATAACGATAGAGGTTTCTGCGGGGCCAAACTGGTTGGCGCAGGAAGAAATCAAATGAATGCAAAACCGGCAAACAAGCCTGTAATTGGAATTGTAGGCGGCATTGGCAGTGGCAAAAGTGAAGTTGCTAGATTATTTACTCGTTCGGGTGGAATGCTATTTGATGCAGATTCTGAAGTTCGGGCCTTATTCACGGATGAAATAGTTAAAAAAAAGATTCGGGATTATTTTGGGGCAACAGTTTTTGATTTAGCTGGAAATGTTGCTAGGCCGGCTCTTGCGAAAGCGATTTTTGATAATACTGAGCGTCGGTTGTTTTTAGAGTCAATTCTGCACCCGTTGGTGTTAGAAAAAATTGAGCATAAGATCAAAGAACTTTCAGAATTCTCGGAATCTTCATTTCTCGTGCTCGATGTGCCCCTATTATTAGAGAAGAACTGGCGAAACCTTTGCAGTTTAATTGTGTTTGTAGACTGTAATGACGCGGAAAGGTTAAGGCGTTGCTTGGCCAGAGGTTGGACTGAGGCCGAATGGAAAAACCGAGAAAATGCCCAAATGCCCTTGACTAAGAAGGTCGCAATCTGTGATTATATAGTTGATAATTCTGTGAGTTATGATCATACGGTTAAGCAAGTCGATGATTTGTTGAAACTTTGGAACCTGCCTTGATAGTACTCTTCCAGTACAGAATGTTGAAAGTTTGATGTGTTTGTCGTAATTAGATAAAAGTTCTCTATGCCGGAATATGGATTTTCTGGTAATGAAATAGGTGGTTGCCCGCTCCATTTGCAGATCTGATTAATTAGCGGGATATTTTCTGCCCCTGATGTTTACTGGTTTTTACACATCTCAACCAGCGGATTATTGGGCCAGATAGGAGATTAGTAATGGCGGAAGCCAAGGGTAAGAAAGATTCAGTAAGCAAACCAAAAGCACGGGCCAAAGCACCTAGTAAAACTGCTAAAACTTCAGGTGAGGTTAGGTTGAATGCTCCTGAGCAATTAGACGACATTTTGTTTAATAATCCTTCCGGTAATTCGCCTGCAAAGGTTTCGAAGGAAGATCCACCAGTGCAAACTGTTGAAGCTTCGGATGATGATTTGGTGTTCACTCCTAAGAAAAAAACACCCGTAAAAGTGAAAAGTGTTGAGAAGGTCGAGGATAAAGCTCCCGCCAAGGATTCTTATACCTCAAAAGTTGATGTGGTTGCCCCAACTGAAAATGTCGTCGTTGAGTCCCCAAAAGTCAAAGATGTTCCAAAATATACAGCTAGTCCTGGAGATATGGCTGAAGGGGTTAAGTCAGAGAGTAATGTAAAAACTTTGTCAGATTCTTTTTCGGCTGAGAGTGAAGAAGCTAAATCTAAGGGCTACGATGATGAGGTAAACAGCCGTTATGAAGAGATTAAAAGGGGTAGCAATCATCTAACCGATTTGCAGCAAAAGTCTTTGCCTGAGTTGGTCGCGATTGCAAAAGAAGTTGGAATAACTGAAGTTGAAGGCCTGGCCAAGCAGAATTTGGTCTTTTTGATTATCAAGGAACGGGTGAAGCAAAATGGCTTGATGCTAGGCGAAGGGACACTTGAAATCTTGCCCGATGGTTTTGGCTTTCTTCGTAGTCCTGATTACAATTATCTTCCCTGCGTTGACGATATTTATATTTCCCCATCGCAGATTCGAAGGTTTGGCCTTCGCACCGGTACGATTGTATCCGGGCAAATTAGGCCTCCCAAAGAAAACGAAAAGTATTTCGCCCTTCTAAGGGTTGAAGCTATCAATTATGCGGACCCCTCGCTTTTAAATCAAAAGGTGATGTTTGAGGATTTAACCCCTTTGCACCCTACTGAAAGATTAAAGCTTGAGTATGATCCGTCTGAAGTATGTGGCAGGGTTATTGATCTTGTTGCCCCAATTGGTAAAGGGCAGCGCGGACTTATTGTTGCCCCTCCCCGCACTGGTAAAACGATTCTGCTGCAAAAGATGGCCAATGGTATTCTGAAAAATCATCCCGAATGCTATGTCATTATTTTGCTGATTGATGAGCGCCCTGAAGAAGTTACCGAAATGGAGCGCATGGTTAAAGGCCCCAACACAGAAGTGATCAGTTCGACCTTTGATGAGCCAGCAACCCGCCATGTGCAGGTTTGCGAAATGGTTATTGAGAAAGCGAAACGGATGGTGGAATACGGCACGGATGTGGTCATCCTGCTTGATTCCATTACTCGGTTGGCGCGTGCTTATAACTCTGAAATGCCAAGTTCAGGCAAGATTTTGTCTGGTGGTATTGATGCCAATGCCATGCAAAAGCCTAAAAGATTTTTTGGTGCTGCCCGCAATATCGAAGAGGGGGGTAGCCTGACTATTATCGCTACTGCACTTGTTGATACTGGTTCAAGGATGGATGAAGTTATTTTTGAAGAATTCAAAGGCACCGGAAACATGGAAGTTCATCTTGAACGAAAATTGGTTGACCGTAGAGTTTGGCCTGCCATTGATATCAACAGTTCTGGCACCCGCAAGGAAGATTTGCTTCTTGGTGAAGAAGAACTAAGGAAAGTTTATGTGCTTCGAAGGGTTCTTAGCGACATGAATCCCGTTGAAGCCATGGAATTGCTGCTGAACAGAATGGCAAAAACCAAGACTAATCATGAATTTCTCAATAGCATGAACTTGTAGTGATGAAGTCAAACCTCGAAGAATAAGGGATAAGTTATGAGTTTGAATGTTCTCGAAGGGCATTTTAATTCTGGAAGCCATACTTTTGTAATCGTTGCAGCTAGGTTTAATCAGGCTGTAGTGGATCGACTTGTTGAAGGGGCATTGGATGGTCTTCGCAGGCACGGGGTTGCAGATAAAAATATCACTTTGGTTCGGGTTCCGGGTTCCTATGAAATTCCATTAGTAGCCAATAAGCTTGCGCTTTCTGGTAAGTTTTCTTCGATAATTTGCCTAGGTGCTGTTATCAAAGGGGAAACCGACCATTACGATCATGTTGCTGGTGCAAGTACCAATGGCATTGCAGGTATTTCGCTGCAAACAGGTATACCTGTGATTTTTGGTGTGCTCACTTGTGATACTTTGGAACAGGCTATTAATCGCGCAGGCGCTAAGGCTGGAAATAAGGGGTTTGAAGCTGCCCTTACGGCAATCGAAATGGCAGATCTTATTTTAAAGCTCCCCAAATAACGAAAAATTGAGAACTATGATATATCGAAGATCTAAAGCACGCGAAGTGGCGTTGCAACTTCTTTACAGGGTCGATTTAAATCCCTCTCTTACTAAAAAGCAAGTTGCAGAATTTATAACAGATCGCATTAATGATCAAATCAGCAGGGATTTTGCTCTTCTTCTTTACCAACAAACCATGCAGAATCTTTCTCAAATTGATGCTTTGCTGGTAAAATTTGCAGAAAACTGGCGTTTGCCCCGAATGGCTGCAGTTGATCGAAATCTTCTTCGACTAGGTGCTTTTGAACTTAGCCATCAAAAAGACACTCCCTCTGAGGTTGTTTTAAACGAATCCATCGAGCTTGCCAAAAGATTTGGAACTGCTGATTCGTCTTCTTTTATTAATGGTATCTTGGATAAGATTTGTTCCACTGAGCGCCCCCAGCCTGAAAATGCCTAAAGGTCAACCTTTTACCTCTTTGTGTCAGTCTCTTTATAAAAACGCCTCTACTAGGCGAGTTGATCTCCATACCCATTCTACTTTTAGCGATGGTCTTTGTTCACCCGAGTCGGTTTATTCTTCCGCTTGTAAGCTTGGTCTTGAAGCCATTTCTATTACCGATCATGATACTACCGCTGCCCATCATTCGCCGTTTTCTCATGGCCGTTCCGAGATGATTGTTGGAGTAGAGATAACTTGCATTTTTAATGCTAAAGTTTATCATTTGCTTGGTTATTTGATGGATCCACTGAATCTTGAACTGCAAGCAGGGCTTTCGAGAAATAAGGCCATTCGCAAAACCCGATTTTTGAAAATGATTGATTTTATGAAGGGCAGGGTGAATGAGCCGGGGTCCGTCATGGATGAGCTTGAGCCGCAGTGGAACAACCCGGATTATGCCGTTGGTAGTCGTCATTTGGCCCAAATTCTCGTAAATCAAAAAAAGGCTCATTCGATTCAAAATGCCTATTGGAAACATTTGAGGTTTTTTCAGGACGATAATCATGCGTGGCTTACGATTCAAGAAGCTTGTGATTTGGTTCGTAATGCAGGCGGTATTTCCATGCTCGCACACCCTCCTGAAAATATAACCCTCAGCGATCTCGCTTTGCTTAAAAGTTTTGGTTTAGATGGGATTGAAGTTGAATACCCGGGATTCAAAATGAATCGTAGAAAATTATTGAAAGAGTGGGCGCTCAAACTTGAGTTTTGTATTGGCGGTGGAAGTGATTGTCATGGGGTTCCTCCGCGAACCATTGGCTCTTCCTCTATCACCATTCTTGAACTTGAAAAAATCAAACTCAGATCAGAAGGCAACCGGCTATGTTCCGTGCTCTCTTAGATAAGCTGAAGCTTGGTCTCACTAAAACGAGAAATCTCTTTGCAGGGGT
>CAJCCR010000334.1 GCA_903960945.1 uncultured Planctomycetaceae bacterium | reverse complement strand
GGAGTGCAGGATTTTTACCTTCAAAACATCAAGGAGTAAAGTTCAGAAACAAAGGCGATGCTGTTTTATATTTATCAAATCCGTCAGGTTTAGAGTCCGGAGTTAGGCGCGATTCGCTTGATAGAATTGCTGCTCTCAATAAAAAACATTTTGATGCTGTAGGTGATCCTGAGATTCAAACCAGGATAAGCCAATATGAAATGGCATTTCGAATGCAAACTAGTGTTCCTGATCTATTAGACATTTCTAAAGAACCAAAGCATATTTTAGATCTTTACGGGCCAGATGTTTCCAAGCCTGGGAGTTATGCGTCAAATTGTTTGTTTGCACGAAGGCTTGCAGAGCGTAATGTAAGATTTATCCAGCTTTTCCATATGGGTTGGGATCATCATGGTGGGTTGCCAAATGCGATCAAAGGGCAATGTAAAGATGTTGATAGAGCTACTGCAGCTCTAATTACAGATCTTAAGCAACGAGGTTTGTTGGAAGATACACTCATCGTTTGGGGCGGAGAATTTGGGAGAACGATTTATTCGCAAGGCGGTATTACAGAGAATAATTATGGGCGAGATCATCATCCCCGGTGTTATTCTGTTTTTCTGGCAGGTGCCGGTATCAAAAAGGGTTTTACATATGGTTCAACTGATGAATTTTGTTATAACATCACTGAAAATCCTGTAAGCGTATATGATTTAAATGCAACTATTTTAAATCAGCTAGGGATTAACCACGATTCTTTAACATTTAAATTTCAAGGCCTTAATGCCAAGTTGACTGGTGTCGAGCCTGCAAAAATAATAAATGATATTTTGTCATAATCATTTTGAATAATTCGAAAACGATTATTTGTTTAAGATGAAATCATAACTGAATTTTATAAAATAAAATCGTGAAGATTTCAAAGCATTAAGGCTAAGTTTTACAAATAAAATCTCAGGATAAGGCTTTTGGTTCTTTCAAGTTATAGCTCTATAGTTTTAGCAATTTAATTTATTTGGTTTACAGTTATAATTAATTTTTTTATTGCAAAAAGAAAAGGATTAACATGAACATAATACCACGAACATTGGATTCTGACATACATTTGTTAGGTGAGATCCATGGGGATGCCATATTAAAGCAAGCTGGAAAAACGGCTTTTGATCTAATTGAGGAAATCAAATCTAAATCATTGGTAATTCGAGAAACTAACAGTCTTGTAGAAGCCCGGAAATTGATTTCAAAACTTGATGAAATTGAAATTAAAGATCTAAGGTTGCTTATTAGGGCCTTTGGGGTTTATTTTGATTTGTTAAACCTTGCAGAGCAACAAGCCAGAGTAAGGTCACTGCGTAAAAAAGAAATGCTGAATAATGGTGAACCACTTCGGGAAAGTGTTGAAGCAGCATTAATAGAGCTTCGGGAATCCGGGGTTAAGGGTTGCGAAATTCAAAACCTTTTACAATCTGCTAATATTGTTCCGGTATTTACTGCTCACCCAAGTGAAGCTCGTCGAAGGACAGTTTTGGACAAATTAGATTGTTTGGCTTTATGCCTTGATCGATTGGAATATGAAATCCTTTTGCCGAGTGAAAAAACCGAAATATTAGATTCCATCAGCGAACAAATTGAAACTTTCTGGGTAACCAAATCCGTACGAGACTACAAACCAAAGGTCATCGATGAGGTCCGTCAGGTCATCGAAACAGTGATGGATAGTTTAGTTAAAATTGTACCAAAATTTTATCGGGATATTGATTACGCTTTAACCAAAGTTTATCCCGGTGAAGTAATAGATATCCCTGCATTTCTTAGTTTTGGTTCTTGGATTGGGGGAGATCGTGATGGAAATCCTTTTGTTACGCACGATGTCACGGAAAGTGCTACTAAGTTTAATCAGGAAACAATTCTTAAATTTTACATTAAACAAGTTCGTTTTCTTGGTGGTATTCTTAGTCATGCTGATCTCTTTATATCTCCTGGCCAAAAATTAATTGATTCAATATCAAATGATAAATTATTATTCCATATAGATGACTTGGGGAATATAAATGAACCTTATCGTTTGAAGTGTTTGTTAATTGATAAGAAGCTTAAAAGCACTCTTTCTTACCTAAAAACATTACAACTAAGCTGGGGCTCTCCTGTTGAATTACCTAAAAATATTTATTTTCATTCTCAGCAACTACTAGATGATTTGAAAGTTATCGCAGATGATTTGTTATCAAAAGGCTTTTCTAACGCAGGAAATGGATCAATCAAGGATTTGATTTGTTTAGTTAAAGTTTTTAAATTTCATTTGTTTAGCGTAGATATTAGGCAAAACAGTAACAGGCATGGTCGTGCCCTTGCTGAAGTATTAAAAAGTGAAGGTGTACTAGATAATTATGCACAACTCGATCCCACAAAAAAAATGGAGTTCTTGTCGGAAGAATTGAACAAAAGCCGCCCATTGATTCCAGCACGCTTAAAATATTCTGAAGATACCTGCGAAGTTATTAAAACATTCCGAACTATGGCATCCATAACGGAACAACAAAATCCTGAAGTTTTGTCCACTTATATAATTAGCTCGACTACCGATGCTTTTCATATTCTAGAAGTTTTGGTTTTTGCTAGAGAAGCTGGTCTTTTTTCGATCAAAGATAATTACAGTTTAATCGATATTGTGCCTTTATTTGAAGCCTTGCTACCCCTCCAATCAGCAGATTCAATCATTGAACAGTTGTTATGTGTTCCTGCTTATATAGCCCAATTGAAATATAGGAATAATCTACAAGAAGTTATGATCGGTTATTCTGACAGCAGTAAAGAAAGTGGTATGCTTGCATCTTCTTGGGCATTACATAATGCTCAGATAAGATTGGCGAAACTAGCAATTGATCGTGGTATTCGAATCCAAATATTCCATGGTCGTGGTGGCGCCGTTGGAAGAGGAGGCGGCCCAGCTAATAAAGCAATTCTTGCTCAACCTCGTGGCACGGTTAATGGTAGATTACGAATAACAGAGCAAGGCGAGATGATAGCTGATCGTTATCACCATTCAGGAATTGCGCGAAGGCATCTAGATCAGGTTGTAAACGCGGTATTACTTTCAAGTTTTTCAAAAGTAGATACTGTTCTAGATGCTTCTTGGAAAGTTTTACTTGATGATTTGGCGTTATTATCTTGCAAAGCATATAGGGGATTAATTTATGAAAATCCTGGTTTGCGAGAATATTTTGAACAGTCCACGCCAATTAATGAAATAGGTGAATTAAGAATTGGTTCGCGACCTGCTAGAAGAGATGCAAACAGAAAAATTGATGATCTTCGTGCAATTCCATGGGTGTTTAGTTGGATGCAAAGTAGGCATACAGTACCAGGGTGGTTTGGTATTGGTAGTGCGTTAGATTTTAAAATTAAAGAAAACCCTGATAACCTTTTATTGCTGCAAAAAATGTATGATTCTTGGCCATATTGGAAAAGTTTGGTAGATAATTGCCAAATGATTCTTGCTAAAGCTGATATGACCATTGCAAGGCTTTATGCTGATCTTGTTGAAGATAAAAAATTATCTGAGATTATTTATAATATTATTTTTGAAGAGTATGATAAATCGGTGAAAAGCATTTGCTTGATAACAAAACAGAAATGCCTCTTGGAGCAAATGCCTGTTCTTCAAAAATCAATTGAGAAAAGAAATCCTTATGTTGATCCCTTAAGTTATCTGCAAATTGTTTTGCTTCGTAAATCAAGATGCGAAGCAACTTGTTCTGAAGAAATAAAAATCGGCGTTATGGAAAGTATAAGTGGCATAGCTTCTGGTTTAAAAAATACAGGATGATTGGTCACTCTGCTCCAATTACACTTACACCTACTGTAATGGTGTGGTTTTCCCCACCTAAAATAACACCTTTTACCGGGCTAACATCATCGTAATCTCTACCCCAAGCAATAATAATGTGCTGGTCTGAAGGTCTAAGATTATTGGTTGGGTCAAAATCAAACCAGCCAATTCCAGGATAATAAACTTGAATCCAAGCATGAGAAGCATCTGAACCAATTAAGTTCGGTTTATCTGGATTGGGAGTGGTCAGCAGGTATCCGCTAACATATCGGGTTGGAATTCCCAAACTTCGCAAGCATGCGATTTGAAAATGCGAAAAATCTTGGCATACTCCGGACTTTTGTAGGAAAACTTCGTGCAATGGAGTTGCGATGGTTGTTGCATTTGGTTGATACTTAAAGTCAGTAAAAATTCGTGAAGTTAAATCCATTACCGAATTTAAAAACAAATTTCCAGGCTGGAATGATTTGCTTGCATATTCTTTCCAATCATCATGTTTCTGAACGTAATAAGAATCATATAAATATTCAAGGGCTTGAATGGTTTCCATGGAGGAGTCTACATTTAATAAATCGATTACTTTTTTCCATGGTTGGTCCAGAAAATCATTATGCTTTTTTGGTGTTACTTCTGTTTCGTATTCAGCAATAATTGTTAAATTTTTGTGAGGTTTCTCTATTGTAAAAAAATAGACTTTGTTTCCAAAATAATCTTTTTGAAATTCAATTATTTCTGGCGTAGGTGTAACAGTTATATTTTCAAAAAAATTGCGTTGATTTTCATATTCTCGTGGTGATACATGGATGATATTCCTGCAAAGGGATACCGTATCCATATAGTTGTAACAAGTGGTGTGTTTAATCAGGTATTTCACGAATTAGATCCTGATAGATGTCTTGATAATTGCAAATGTCCAAGATAATGGTGGGCGATTGATTCTGATAATTGTGACAACTCTAAAAACAAGTTGTTTAAAAGATTTTCTAGATATATTCTTTTCCCAGACTCGTTTGAACTAACTAAATGCTCGATGTCCGCCAATAAAACAGAAGTGTGCATTGACATTATGGATTTTTCTTGGAGTGTAATACGCCCAGTATCTTTCATTTTTGAAAGATGGTTTATATTGTTTTGTAATGAATTTAATTGGAAAACAAGTGATCGTGGATTTGATGAATCGGAAAGAAGTAAATCTAAAACAGCAGCAGGATTTATTTTGTTTAAATACCTTCGTCTAAAAGTCATTAAACTATCCGCAATTTCCAGAATTGATTCGTATAAGGGGATCTCAGATGTTGAAACATCAATCATACACCCTTTTAGTAAACGTATGGTTTGTGAGGCCCTTTCAATTTTTCTGCCCATATCCAAAAACCGCCAAGCATGTCCCCTAGTCATACTTTCAGCAATTAATCCACCAAAAGCAGCTAAAACAACAATGTTGTGGTTAAGGAGATCAAGAATGGTAATCAGGTTTGAATGTTCAGGTTGTTCTAGCATCATATTCAGTTCTGGGTTTGAAGGGATTTCCAGAGTGCTTATAACGCGCCACATATCAATTGATATTCTATCTCGCGAAGAACTTGCTGTACGGTAAATAGCTTGAAGATCATTTGCAAAAGTGCCTATTCTTTCTCTATCATATACCATCGATATTAAGTGATTGCCTGGTTCCTCTTTGTCGCTAGGTTCAGAATTGATGGACGAAAAAGCTTGTGAATATTGAGAAAGAATTTTTAACAAGGATTTAATTTCTGCACCATCAGCAATTTTAAGCGATTCAATAAGCTTTAGGAAAATGCCTCGAAGAAGTCTAGCTAAGCCGTCCGCTCTTTCAGTATATCTGCCGAGCCAGAATAGATTGTCTGCGGATCTACTAGGAAGATCGCTACCACCTCTGCTAATTTCAATTGGATCGGTACTTTGGTTAAGTAGACTAAAAGTACTGACTTCTCCCGAAGATAAAACCCAAGTATCTTTGCTACCGCCCCCTTGCTGCACCGATATGAGCTGCGTGGAAGGGCTTGATGAATACCTGCATAACCCCCCTGGCATTACAGAATAACCTGAATTATGTGAACACAAAAATTTTCTTAAGACTAAAGGTCGAGGTTCAATCCCGTTTTCCCCCATTACCGGAACAGTTGAAAGTTGAAGCTTTTCCTGTGCTACAAAATTTTGTGGTGAGTTTTTAAATTGAACTATGAATTCTTCGCGTTTTTTATTGGATAATGTTTCTATAAAAATTGGTTCTGATCGCCTTGAGGTGAACGCATTTTTTAAAACCATGTTATCAAGATTGTTTAATACATATTTCAGGGATTCGTGGTCCCCGCACCAATATGATGGAACGCCAGGTATTATAAGTTCCTGACCCAAGAAAATTTTACAAAGGGCTGGCAAATAAGTTGTTAAAGATGGGGCTTCCATAAACGAACAACCAAGAGAATTGGCGATTGCCACCCCGCCTTTTCTTGCGCATTGCAGGAGGCCTGGAACCCCAAGTAAAGAGTTGGCTTGAAGTTCGAGAGGGTCGCAGAATCGATCATCAAGCCTTCGCATGATTACATCAACAGGGTGTAAACCATCAAGAAATTTAAGATAAACTTTGTTGTCCCGAACCGTGAGATCTCCACCTTCAACAAGTGTTAAACCCAGATATCGTGCTAGGTAGGAGTGCTCAAAATAAGTTTCACTTCTAGGCCCGGGTGTAAGAAGTACTGTTCTTGGGTTGTCTTTATTGTTAGGAGCGATTGATTTGAGGGTTTCTTTAAAAGATCTAAAAAACATTGCAAGTCGTTGAACATTGCAATTGTTGAAAATATCAGGCAACATTTGCGTCATTACAATTCGATTTTCGAGAGCGTAACCTGTTCCTGATGGGGACTGCAACCGATCACTGATGGCATGGATAGTTCCGTTGGAATTACGAGCAAGATCAACTGCAAGCAAATAAAGGTATTTATTTCCTGCAGGCTTAAAACCATGGCATGCCCTATGAAAGTTAGGGTTTGCAAAAACAAGTTCAGGATGCAAAAGTTTTTCTTTAAGAATTCTCTGTGGCCCATAAATATCCTGAAGAATTAATTCAAGTAAAAGTGCCCGCTGGGCAAGGCCTTTTATCAAGTGGTTTTCTTCATTTTCAGAAATCAATAAGGGGATAGGGTCTAATTGCCAGGGTCGGTCCATACCCCGGGTATCCGAATGAAGGTTATAAGTTACACCATTAATTCGAAGTTGTTCTTTTGCTTCATTCCATCTTCGATTAAACTCACCGGGTGATAGCCTTTCGAGTGAGCGGGCAAATATTTTCCAATGGTCCCGAATATCTGTACCTGATTTTAATTCATCGAATGAAAATTTTGATGGAATGTAATTTTCCAAAAAAAATTGGTTTTGAGGTGAGTGGTTTTTTTGAATGGTAGTGTTAATCATTGATGCTTTTTAACTAAGTCCACTAATTACTGGTGAAACAATGCCGTTTACTTTTGAAATTTTAGCGCGGATATCATTAGAATCTGCTTCTAGAATTTTATCATTAGAATGCTTTTTTAACCATTGATGTTTTCCTTCATATCGGAGATCAAGTGTAAACGGAGAACCAGGCCGGATTTCTTCATCGATAATACCGAACTGATCCGCAGTATGCCCTTCCTTGATGAACCTTGATAATCTTCGCCCTTCTGCTTCAATAGCATTAACAGGGAACCTATCATAAGATCTTCCACCCGGATGTGCAACATGATAGGTGCATCCACCTACAGAGCGACTCATCCAAGTATCATAAAGATCAAATACCAATGGACAATGAACAGGAATGGTAGGGTGCAAGCAAGAAGAAGGTTGCCAAGCTCGGTAACGGATCCCAGCAACATATTCGCCATTTACACCTGTAGGATGAAATGGAATCCTCGAGCCATTGCAAAGAATAACATGCCTAGTGTCAATTAACCCTTCAACTTTAAGTTGAATTCGTTCAAGTGATGAATCTACAAATCGAACAGTTCCCGAGGGGTTATTCTCTTCACCAAGTACCCTCCATGGTTCAAGAGCGCCACGAAGTTCCAAAATAATATTATCTTTGCAAATAGATCCGATTTTAGGGAAACGGAATTCTAGGTGAGGTTTAAACCATTCTTCTTTCAAACCAAAACCAAAAGCTTGAAGCTCTAAGACGACATCTCGCAAATCGTCTTCTAAAAAATGAGGAAGCATAAATTTATCGTGAAGCTGAGTTCCCCATCTAATCATCTTTTGTTTATAAGGTTTGTTCCAAAACATTGCGATAAGGGCATTAACCAACAGGTTTTGAACCAGGCCCATTTTTGGATCTGGTGCCATTTCAAATCCCCGTAATTCTAGAAGTCCTAGCCTTCCCGTACTGCTATCAGGAGAATAAAGCTTATCAATACAAAATTCCGATCGGTGAGTATTTCCACTGGAATCAACCAAAAGATGCCTATAAACCCTATCAACAAGCCAAGGCAAAGGGTTTCCGTTGTCGGAGATTTGTTCAAATGCAATTTCTAATTCTGTAATGATGTCTAAACGAGACTCATCAAGTCGTGGAGCTTGGCATGTTGGACCAACAAATAAACCTGAAAAAAGATAAGATAACGATGGATGGTTGTTCCAATAAGAAAGCATACTGCGAAGTAAATCTGGCCGTCGTAAAAAAGGACTCTCAGATGGCGAAGGCCCGCCAAGAACAATATGGCTTCCCCCACCAGTTCCTGTATGCCGACCATCCAGCATGAACTTTTCAGAACAGAGCTTAGTTTTTTTTGCTTCTTCGTGAAGAATAAAAGATTTTTCGTACAGATCACCCCAGCTTGACGAAGGATGAATATTCACTTCGATTACACCAGGATCTGGCGTTATTTTGAAATTTAGGAGCCTACTGTCAAACGGCGGAGGGTAACCTTCGATTTGAATGGGGTAACCAAGAAATCGGGCTGTTGACTCAATGTTTTTTAGCAGTTCAAGATATTCAACCACAGAATTTAAAGGTGGGATAAAGACTTTGATTCGCCCATCACGAGTTTCAACACACAAACTTGTTCTTATTGCTGATTCTGTCGGTAATGGTGGGTTTACATTCTTCGTATTTATGATTGAATTAATTTGCGATTGAAATTTCGGAAGTAAATCAGCAGGTGTTAATGGGCAATGGTTGAATATTTGGTCTCTATCTTTAGGATCAATCCAAGAAATAGAATCTAATGGCAACCGATAACCCATCGGAGAATCGCCAGGGATTAAAAAAATATTTTCTCTTCTTAATAACCACTTGCAACTTACCCAATGTTTTTGATTGCTTAGCGATTCATACTTTAAAGGAAGCACATAACCAACAACTTTGCCTAGCCCTTGGTTGAAAATTTTCGAGATGCGATTGCGTTCTTCGGGATTATCATGATTGTTTTTTAATGGTGAAACATTTGTGGGTAATCGTTGTTCTCTCCACATGAAATACCATAAATCTTCATACGCAGGTTGCACAAAATTAACATTGACGTGTAGTCTTGCAGCAAGTTCTTCAAGGAATTTTTTAGCGTCAACTTCAGAAAAATTATAGGTGGTGTTTTCTCTAGCAAATAAATCTGAATCCGACCAAATAGGAACAAGGTCTTTTCTCCAATAGCAGCTAAAAGCCCATCGGGGAAGGCTTTCGCCTGGATACCATTTTCCTTGGCCGTGATGTAAAAAACCTCCTGGACTAAATTTGTTTTTTAATCGGTGTAAAAGAGTGTCAGCAAATAAAGATTTAGTTGGACCAAGAGCGGAAGTGTTCCATTCTTCGCCATCTTTATCATCAACGGAAACAAAGGTGGGTTCACCGCCTAAAGTTAATTTAACGTCATAGGAGTTTAGATAATTATCAATTTTGCTACCAACATCACAAATACTGCTCCACTGTTCGTCTGTGTAAGGCTTTGTGACTCTAGGAGTATCTTCGATTCTGAAAATGGACATATTGAATTTAAATTCGGACTTACACTCGTCATCAATAATGTCTGGGTTTTTGTCGAACGTGAATGAGCCTGAAGTAGGTGCTGCCTGTCCAGGGTCTGCACTGCAGGCAAGAGGGATGTGGCCTTCACCAGCTAGCATTCCTGAAGTTGGATCAAGGCCAATCCAGCCTGCTCCGGGAAGGTAAACTTCTGTCCAAGCATGCAAATCGGTGAAATCTTTATCAGTGCCTTTAGGGCCGTCCAATGACTGTGTGTCTGCGGTTAATTGAATTAAATAGCCAGAAACGAAGCGAGCAGCAAGCCCTAGGTTTCTTAAAATATGAACGAGTAACCATGCAGTATCCCTGCAAGATCCCTTCGTTAAAGTCAAAGTCTCTTCGGGTGATTGCACTCCAGACTCAAGCCGAATTACATAGCCAATGTGTTTTTGAAGATCCATGTTTAATGAAACAAGGAAATCAACCGTTCGAATTTTTTTATTTAAATATTTCTCAATATATGAAAGTAAGCAAGGGCCTTTCTCGGTGGTTTCTAGGAATGGTGCAAGTTCTTTTTTTAATCCTTCTTCATATAAAAATGGAAAATTATCCGCATAATCTTCGAGAAAAAAGTCAAAAGCATTTATTGATATCATCTCTGCTATAAGTCCAACAGTTACTTTAAATTTTCTGGTGGGCTCAGGAAAAATAATTCTTGCAAGATAGTTGTTGTAAGGGTCTTGCTGCCAATTAATAAAATGCTCGGAGGGTTCAATTTTAAGAGAATAACTTTTGATTGGAGTTCGACAATGAGGTGCTGGCTTTAACCTGACCACTTGGGGTGTTAAAGTTACTGGCCTATCATATGTGAACTCGGTCGTGTGTGTAAGTGCAACCTTGATAGCCATTAACTTTCCTTATTGTAATTAAGAGTTAATTTTTTCGATTTCATTCATTTCTAAAACATGATCATCAGGATTAAAATCAAAATACGTGCTAGTCATTGAATCGCTTATCGAGTGAACGTTGTCGACTATTTTTGTAAGAATACCGTGAAGTTGAATTTTTATTGATTGCCTGGTGTCTTGGTTTGATAGCCAAGCGTTTAATGTTTTCAAAGACTCAATTGTCCTGTTGCTGATTTTTGATTTTGATCTGTAAGAAATAGCTGTTACGGAATTTAAACATTCTTTAAGGCAATAAAGCACAGATCTAGGAAAAGACTCTTCAAGAATAAGGAACTCAGCAACCGCAGCTCCAACTTGATTCTCAATTATATTGGCATGCTTCAGAAAAGGTTCATAACCAGAGCAACTCTTTAAGATTGAGGTCCAGTAAGATATCTCAATATTTGATCCAGAAATGTCAGGATTACTTTGTACCATATGATATTTGACATCTAATATTCTTGCTGTTTGGCCAGACCGTTCCAAGTGCCTACCGAATTGGTAGAACTCCCAAGCTTCAGTTCTAAGCATGGTACTTTCACCAATACCTTGAAGAAGTTGGTTGATTCTTTTGATCTGGTTGTAAAGTTCGTAACGATTATTGTCGTATAAATCTTTAGCTGTATTACTTTGAAGCCAAAGATAATTATAATTGAGACGCTCCCACATTTCAGCACTAATGATTTCTCTTATGACTCTCGCATTTTCTCTTGCTTGAGTCATTGAAGAAACAATACTGCAAGGGTTCTCATGATCCCAAGTCATGAAATTAAGAATGGATTCTTTATCAAGATTACCTTTGTAATCATGAATCCCACTGATAATAAGAAGTGGTTTCCATTGTAATTCAACTGGAATATCAAAGTCGAGCAGCCAATTTTGATTAACCTCTAGTAAACGAGCGATGTTTTCTGCGCGTTCAATATATCTACTTAGCCAAAAACAGTGTTCCGCCAAGCGTGATATCATACATCAGTCTCCATCACCCAAGTATCTTTGCTTCCGCCACCCTGACTTGAGTTAACAACTAGCGAACCTTTTACCAAAGCTGTGCGGGTAAGGCCGCCGGGCATAACCCATGTATCTGTTCCACTAACTACATAAGGGCGAAGATCAACATGCCTTGGTGCCAAACCTTCCTCTGTCCAAGTTGGACAAGCGGACAGAGTGACTACAGGTTGGGCAATATAGTTTCTTGGGTTTGCCTTAATCTTTTCTTTAAATTCAGAACGTTGAGCAGCGGTAGAAGATGGGCCCATTAACATGCCATAACCACCGGATTCGTTAACAGCTTTGACTACCAATTTTTCTAAATTATCAAGCACGTAAGAAAGATCATTCTTTTTGGAGCAAATGTAAGTGGGAACGTTTTTAAGAATCGGCTCTTCAGAAAGATAATAACGAATCATATCCTCAACATAAAGATAGATTGCTTTGTCGTCACAAACGCCGGTGCCAATAGCATTTGCAATGGTTACATTTCCTTTTAGATAAGCATTAAATAGATTCGGAACACCAAGCATGCTGTCTGATCTAAATGCTTTGGGGTCAAGAAACTCATCATCTACCCTGCGATAAATGACATCTACACGTTTAGGTCCGCCCGTGGTTTTCATGTAAACGCGATCGTTATGAACAAAGAGATCGCTACCCATTACAAGTTCAATACCCATATTGCCTGCAAGGAAGGTATGTTCAAAATAAGCTGAATTAAAAGGGCCGGGAGTTAATAAAGCTAGACGAGGGTTAGGGCCAGAATTCTCTGGTGCTACCGAGCATAAAGCGTCCCTAAGTTTTTGGGGGTAATCTTCAACTCTTCTTACTTTAATATTTTTAAATAAGTCTGGAAAAATCCGTTTCATTACAACGCGATTTTCAATTACATAACTGACGCCTGAAGGGGTTCTGCAATTATCTTCAAGTACTAAATATTCCCCTTCGGGGTTTTGAATTAAATCCGTGCCAACGATATGGATATATTGTTTGCCTGGCGGTGTAAACCCAATCATTTCTCTTCTGAAACCTTTGGACGATTCAACCATCTCCCTTGGTATCACTTTGTCTTTAATGATTTTTTGGTCATGATAAACATCAAAAAGAAATAGATTAAGAGCTCTGGTTCGCTGTTTAAGCCCCATGTCTAATCGGGTCCACTCTTTTCTCTCAACCGGTCTCGGTACAAGATCGAAGGGGAATATCTTTTCAACCCCTCTGCAGTCTGAATAGACTGAAAAAGTTATACCTTGTGTAACAAAAGCAAGGTCCGCAGCAGACCTCTTGTCTTGGAATTCATTTGAAGAAAGTTTTCCGATCGAATCTACGAGTGTTTTGCAATGGGGATGGGGTTTTCCATTCCAATCGATAAGTTCATCTCTTGCATTGAGGTGAGGCTTATAGGAATGAAAAATAGACTGTTGCCTAACAGCGGAAGAGTCTTCAATTCCAAGTATTCTATTTGATGAAGATGTTTGCGAACCCATGGTAACACCCTAGAAAAGAACAAATAAGCGATACCCTTAAATTATAAATTAGCAAACCGCATGCCAATTTAGATTTGTTTTTGCTTGCTACAAGGTAGAAATGATTTATGAGCTTAAATTACAGTAAAAATGCGAGCTAAAAAGCTAAATGATTTTCCGATGAATTATCAAAATGCTTAATATATAACCAAGATGCTTGTTTCTCAAGCAATTATTGCCACTTTATTGAACATGCCTGCTTCTTAGCTGATAACGGGATAAATATAATGTTAAAGCTTTGCCCATTAGCTGCTTAGTAGTTGTATTCCAAGCTAAATGTAAGGCCTTGAGCCCAGATTGCGCTTTGAGCCATGCTAACCGAAGGCCTAGCTGGTCCGCCAGTTGTTGAAGAGCCAGGTATAAGATTTGGGTTAATCGTAGTATCAATCATATTTGCAGACCTTACAACACCGGTCCAAACCAAGAAGTTGTAACCCAAACTCGCCTTGATTGAATCAGTGATCATGTACCCTGCTCTAGTATTGACTTGTGGGATAATTGAAACCGCCTTATTACCTACTTCTCCAATATTACTTGATAAAGCGTAAAGCCCACCAACCGAACTGATGCTGTCGGTTCCTGGTACAGAAGTTATAGTGCTACCATTAACTTTCACATTACTTTGAGTCATACCCAAGGCAATGCGAAACGAAGATTGTAAAGAGAATCTACCGGTGTTGTATTCACCTGCGAATCCCGTGTCAAAACCATTAAATGTGTTCGATGAACTAAATCTGTCTGATGCATTGATTGTGGTACCAACTGCCACGAAATTTGCATTATCAGGGTTTATATTAGTTAAGCTTGAGTCAATATTTACCTTGTCAGAAAAAGTCATTGCGCGGTAACCAACAAGGGCATCAAGTCTAAAATTGCTAGTCTGAAAAGAGGTAAGATTCTGCCTTAAACCAATACCGCCGCCTACAAATCCGTTAGTTGCAACTTGAGCAGAAATACTTCCGGAAACATCACCAGGAAAAGCAATGCGAACAGCAGATGGAGTACCATCAAGCGCATTATTAAATGGGCGAGCAAGAATTGTAGAACCATCAGAGACTTGATTGTATGATTCGGTGAGATTCTGCAAGAAAAAGAAATCCGCTTCGACCGCAATATCTTGTGCGTTATTAAGCCAATAGCCTGCAGAGAACTTTCCACCAGTACGCATACCGTCATTGGCCCATGATCCCCCGATAATTGTTGAGGTTCCAGGTGCCCCTAGTATTCCAGCTTGGGTTGCACTTGTTCCGGCAGGATTAGTAGTTGCGATTGCTGGTAAATTTTGGCCCCTCATCCACCAAAGTAAAAATTCGGCATCAGCCCATGATTTGCTTCTGGCATTTGGTTGAGCATTATTAAGCGCGTCGTTTACTTCAGCGACTTCGGTTTTGCTGGCTGCAGGTGCATTATCTCCAGGTAATTCTTTTTGACCATAAGCCAAAGAAGTGATCGCCAAAAATGCAAATAATGCCTTTAAATTCTTCATAATTAGCTCCCAAGCTTTGCAAATACATGTGGTAGTTTTTGTTGCACTTTAATAAATGCCTACCATGCACAAAGTAATTATCGGCAATAAGCTGGGTTAACTTTGCTAATTTTATTGGAAATACAGATTGCACCAATTTTGCACTAAATGTTCTTAATAATGATTGTAAGGCTGGTGAAAGCTGGGGGAATAGGTTGGCACGTCCAGATTTATTAAATTTTTTTGCTCATTTTTTATCTGACCAGCTATAATTCATTAAGCTTTATGCCGATTAAGTAATCAGTAGGGGTTATTCATTGAGTTCACAGATGGTTTATTTTTACTTGGGGAGATGTAGATGTTAAACAAATTTTTAAAGTTGTTAAGAGGCGCTGAAGTTAAGAAAAGTAAGAAGCCATCTAAGTTATGTTCATTTAGGCCGGAATTAATGTCTTTTGAAGAAAGAATCACGCCTACAACAAATATTATATATGCCAACGGCTTGCTAACCGGGTCTGTCATAGTTGATGGGGGCACCAAAGGTGTTTCGGGTGTGAATATTGGAATTACGGGGGAAACCACAACTGGTCGATCCGTTAATTATTCAATTGTTACCAATGCGAATGGTAATTTCTCCATCGATCAACTTCTTCCTGGTTCTTACACAGTTACTCGATCAACACCTGCAGGATTCTTTTCTGGTACAACTGGAACCTCTGCTCAATTGAATATCGTTGAAGGGCAAAGTATTTCCCAAAATCTTGGCCTTGGTGGGCTCACCCCAGCGAAGGTTTCATTAGGGCTTTGGGCTTCAGGCGTAAACTCTGGGATCACAGCTCCTGCCGCTGGCTCGGGTACTGCCACCGGTTTTACCATGACTCAGATAAAACCATTTACCGACTCTACCGTCGCAAAAAATTCAACAACTTATTACAACCTTGCAGCTTTTAATTTAAGTCCTGATACCACGGATACCACCATCACTTTCAACACCTCTAAAGGTGCGATTGATGTAACGTTATTAGATTCTGCAGCTCCTGTTTCCGTCACTAACTTTCTAAGTTATGCTCAGAATAATGCATATACTGATGATTTATTCCATCGTATGGCAAATCTTTCAGGTACTGGGCCATCCCAAATCCTTCAAGGCGGACAGTTTACTACAAATTCATCTTCTGGTTTGGTTACTAGTTTCACTAATGTTGCAACTTACCAGCCTATTGCTAATGAATTTGACGCTTCCCGCCCAAATGCTATTGGGTCTTTAGCAATGGCACGAACATCGGATTTAAATAGTGCCACAAGTCAATTTTATTTTAACCTTACGGATAACACGAGTTCCCTTGGGCAAACTGGTAATGGATATGCAGTATTTGGTAATGTTGCTAACTCTGCAAGCTTGACAAATCTACAAAGTTTTGCGACTAGTTATACTCCTCAACCTGGGACAATTAATGGGAATGTACTTGCATCGTTACCTGCTCTTACCGGTGCTAGCCCTCCTGTCGGCAACGATCCAGTAGGCACTGCAACAACTAACTTAGCAATTACGAATACTATTACTGGTGCCACTCCAACAGGGTTTTTGAATTATTTAGTATCAAGTAGTGATCCATCGATTGTGACTGCAACCATTGGAAGTTTAAATGGGACTTTTTCACCTAGTCAGGTTCAGTTGGTTGCAGGTGGAAATGCGGGAACAGCCGTCATTACAGTTACCTTGATTGATAATCGTAATGAAGCAACGATTAAAACCTTCAATGTAACTGTTCAGTAATCGATTAGTTGTAACAAATAAAGCCAGTGGGGAAATATATTACCCACTGGCTTTGTTTATTTAGATGCGTTTAATAACCATCAAGGGCGTTAAACCAATCAAAGATAAAATGTTTAGCATCTGTAGTGTTTTTCAAATCTCCAAATACTTCGCCGTTCGATGAACGATATACTATATTTTCCAGTGCCCAGTTTTCTTTAACAAGCCTGTAAATAGCTTGCCATTGTAGAAAAGATTCGGATTCATTGTTTAAAACAGCGTTAGAAGCAAGTTCTGTAGTTTCAAATTCTTTTGATGTTTTAACTTTGGCCCTAAATTTGATCACAGCAAAATAAGGTATAATCTTATTCCCTGTACTTGTGGTTTCAATGTTGTAACTAACAAGCTCAAACTTTCGTTTGAAAAAAGTTGTTTTGGTGCCATCATTAACTGCGATAACTCTTTCTGCAGTTCCCTTTGTTTTCAATTGGTCGAATTTTTTTCGGATAATCGAGGTGTCTGGTTCTTCGAAGCCCAGAACCATGAAAACAAATAAACTTATTTTGATCATCATCGTACCACCCTTGGAATTTAAATTATCGCATTCATTTCTATACAAGATATATTAATGCATAAAACCAATGTTGTTACACCCTAAAAATTATGAACCAAAAGAACAGTGGTTAATCTTCGATTGCAAAAAGATGTTTCTCACCCCGAATGAACAGCGTTTTACCTGAGATGGCAGGAGAAGCATCGATAGATTCATTTAGTCTGTTGGTTGCAATGATTTCAGGCTTTCTTCCAGTTTTAATGACCACCGTAGTGCCATCTCTGTCCATAAAATAAATCATACCATTTGCAATAACAGGAGAAGCATATAAGGTTGATGAGTTCTCTAACCTAAATTCTTCAAATATTGGTTTGCCCGTTTTTAAATCAAGCGCGGTTAATATGCCTGCATTAGCTTTGGTGAAATACAGCATGTCCTCATTGATAATAGGGGATGGAACATAAGGCGTCCCTTTTGCGTATTGCCAAGCAACTTTTTCGGCTGTATCCAATACTCCGGTTGAATTTAAAGGTATCGCAATAGCCGCGGCGCCGCGGTACCCGCTCATCACATAGGCCATACCATTTGCAGAAATAGGAGAAGGAATGGCATTGGTAGTCATCCCCGATGTTTCCCAAATCAAAGATCCATCCGCAAGGTTGTAAGATCTAACTCGATTAGTCCCATTTAAAATCACCTGGGTTTTATCTAGATGGGTTACAATTAAAGGTGTATTCCATGTTGTTTTTTCATCACGATCTTTCTCCCACTTGGTTTTTCCAGTGTTGCAATCGAGAGCAACGATTTTAGAATTTATTTCTTGATCAAGATTTAGTACCAGAGAATCATTAAATAAAGATGGCGTGACAGCTTCGCCCCAACCTAAACGTGTGGTTAACCTGCCAAAATCTCTTTGCCATAATAAATTTCCAGTTAAATCGAAACAATAAAAACCAAATGATCCGAAGGAGACATAAAGCCTTTTGCCATCGGTGACACAAGATCCCGCTGCATAAGAATGAGTAGAATGGTGGCCTTCATGCGGGAAAGCTTCGTTTGCAATTTTGTTCCATTTCAATTTGCCAGTATTTTTGTCGAAGCAGAGGACTTCGAAACGATAAAAATTTGCTGTAGGAACAGTTTTGGCTTCAAAATTGGCGTTTCGCTTTGGTTGCTCATCTTTTTTTGCAATACGATCAGTCTTGATTGCAGTTGTTAAGAAAATGTCATTATCCCAAATGATAGGCGATGAACTACCCTTCCCCGGTACTTCAACCTTCCATTTGATATTTTCTTTTTCACTCCACTTGATGGGTGGTGTTGCGTTTTTTGGGGCAATGCCATTAGATTGCGGGCCCCTCCAAGTAGGCCAATTTAATCCTTCCCCAAAAGATATTCCAGCAATTGCTATTAACACAATTCCTGTAACAAAAAATCGAAGCATTGAATCACCATTTCATGAAACTACATTGGCGAAAGTATTGAACTGGCTTTTGGTTTTAAACATTATTTTAAGAACGGCCCACCCATAATCGTATTAGGGGTGGGCCATTGCGGGTTACTAAAATGCAAACAACAGAGTTAGTTTAATTTACGAACCTTGATGTTTCGATAGCGTACAAATTCCTTGGTGAAATCACCACCACCGTGTACTTGAAGTGCAATGCCACCTGAATCAGGAAGGCGTTTTTCCGTATCGGTATATTCCATGAACTTAATGCCCTTGATGTAAGTGGTAACTTTAGGGGGATTGCCAACAATGCTGGCTTTGAGTTCATTCCATTCGCCGTGCTTCCAGAAGTCAGCCCATTTGTCTGCAGGAACAGGCAATTTAACAGGGGCTGAATCTTCCTTGATATCCGTGACCAGTTTTTGGAAGCTGAAGTTACGAAGATGGGGTTTGCCACCCAAGCCTTCGCCGTACACGCCCATAAGATTCCCGTTGGCATGATAATCAATCATGGCTTGATAGCATTTGCCTTCTTCCGTGCTGCGAAGAAAAAGTCCGCTATCAGGGCCAAAATCATTTTTCATTTCGATAGAAACTTCAAAGTCACCATATTTTTCATCGGTGATAATAATGCCGCCATTGCCAGGGATATCCTGACATCCAATGATGGCGCCATCAACAATCTCCCATTTGCCGCCTGATTTATTCTTGCTAGGTCCGCTGTGCCCGGTTTTAGAACTTACATGCCAACCCTTCATGGTTTTTCCATCAAAAATGCTGACCCACTCAGCTTCCTTCTTTTCTTGAGCGACGCAAAGGCTTAAAGCGAAAAGAGTTGAAGACGCCAACGATGCAATAAGTAAAAAGTTTTTCATAGTGATCCTTTCATGATCATTGTGTTAGATTTGAAATTATTATTGCTGATGAACTTTGCCATTGCCAGATAATTAAATGTAGGCATCGGAAAAATATCGTCCCTTGGTTCTCAATTATGAATCCTGAACTATTCGAAGCCTATAAAAACACGACCTATCGGATTTATTTGCCCCTTGGCGAAATCGATATAAGAATTGGAGTAATGAATCCATTGTTACAGGAATTGCTGTTCCGTAATAATTCGGAATCATGGGCATTTATCACTGCCTGCAACCCTTATTCAGTCATGCAAAATGAAGATGTAAACACTCTTTTGAACACTCAACTGGAACTTTATTTGTTAGAGAAACGGTATGTGTTTTTTAAAGGTATGGGAGTGGGTGATGATGATTCCTGGGAACCTGAAGCAAGTTTTATGGTTTTGGATATTCGCAAAGAGGATGCAGTAAAACTGGGTAGGCAGTTTAAGCAAAATGCAATTGTTGTTGGAGTAATTGGCAACGCCCCCGAATTGATCGATTGTTTAAATGAATAAAGCTAGTGGATTACCCACGGAAAGAAGACCAATTAGAAGAATTAAGATTAGCCGCGGATTAACACGGAATTACACGGAATTACACGGAAATAAGCAGAAGCAGAATAAGCCACGGAAAT